>CALKXX010000061.1 GCA_938003725.1 uncultured Sphingomonadaceae bacterium
CGGTCTGCGCGCGGTTCGGTTTTCCCTGCACGATTTTCATGGGCGCGACGGATATCGAGCGCCAGAAACCGAATATTTTCCGCATGCGGTTACTGGGCGCAGAGGTTGTGCCGGTGACCAGCGGTTCGGCGACGCTGAAGGACGCGATGAACGAAGCGCTGCGCCACTGGGTCGCCAATGTGCACGACACTTTCTACATTATCGGTACTGCGGCTGGGCCGCATCCCTACCCCGAACTGGTCCGCGATTTCCAATCGGTTATCGGCAAGGAAGCCCGCGCACAGATGCTGGAGCGGATTGATCGTTTGCCGGATCTGTTGGTCGCGGCAATTGGCGGCGGCTCCAACGCTATCGGCCTGTTCCACCCGTTTCTGGATGATGCAGATGTCAAAATGCTTGGCGTGGAAGCAGCAGGACATGGCTTGAAAAAACAGCATGCAGCTAGTCTTGCAGGCGGTTCACCGGGTATTCTTCACGGCAATAAAACCTATCTGCTACAGGATGAAGATGGCCAGATTGACGAAGCCCATTCGATCAGTGCTGGCCTCGACTATCCCGGCATCGGACCGGAGCATAGCTGGCTAAAAGAATCCGGCCGTGTCGACTATGACAGCGCGACCGATACCGAAGCGCTGGATGCTTTCCAACTCCTCTGCCGCACCGAAGGGATTATCCCCGCGCTGGAACCCAGCCACGCCATCGCGGCGGTGGTCCGGGAAGCGGTGAAGATGGAGCGGGATCAGATCATATTGGCGAACTTATGTGGGCGCGGGGACAAGGATATTTTTACTGTCGCTGAGGCTTTGGGGACGGAGATTTGAAACGTCGCCGAAAACGTCGGGCAAAAACCAAAATATTTATTATATGACCCATCTCTCCACCACATTCACCTTTCTCTCTCCCCTTCAGGGGAGAGATACGAGACTTGCGGGCTTGCCCGCTAGGCGCAGTTGAGAGGGGGCGGCATGCGCAATCCCAGATTGGCTGAATATGCGAGGAGCAAAGATATGACCGTGAACCATCCGACCTTCTCCCTTGAGGGAGAAGGATATGGAGCCTTGCTGAGGAACGAAGCTAGGCGCAGTTGGATGAGGGTGCTCGATCATCGCGGCTTGGTGCACCCTCACCCAGCTACAACTAGGCAACAAGTTGCCAAGTTTGCGCAACCCTCTCCCTCAAGGGAGAGGGCTTTATGACCCGCCTTAGCCAATCTTTCCCGCCCGAGCGCGCAGCACTCGTCACCTTCGTAACCGGCGGCGATCCAACGCCTGCGGACACCGCCTCCATCCTCGACGCTCTGGTCGAAGGCGGAGCGGACATTATCGAACTTGGCATGCCGTTTACCGATCCGATGGCCGATGGGCCGTCTATTCAGGAAGCCAATATCCGCAGCCTGGACGCGGGCACCAAAACCGCCGATATCCTGTCCATTGCGAAGGAATTTCGCGAGCGCCATCCCGGCACGCCGCTGGTCCTCATGGGCTATGCCAATCCGATGACGATACGCGGATCGGAATGGTTTGCCACCGCTTGCGCCGACAATGGCGTCGATGGCGTGATCTGTGTCGATATTCCGACCGAGGAAGATGATGCGCTTGGTCCTGCCCTGCGCGCCAAGAATATCGCCACTATCCGCCTCGCCACGCCGACCACCGACGATGCCCGCCTGCCCGCCGTGCTCGATAACGCAACCGGCTTTCTATACTATGTCTCAGTCGCAGGGATTACCGGCAAGCAACAGGCCGCTCAGGACAGTATCGTAGCCGCGGTTGCCAAGTTAAAAGCCCAAACCGACCTTCCCGTCGCCGTTGGTTTTGGTGTGCGCACTCCGGAACAGGCCGCCGATATTGCCCGTGTTGCCGATGGCGTAGTCGTCGGCTCCGCAATTGTCGAAATTATCGGTGAACATGGCAAAAACGCCGCGCCGCATGTTCGGGACTATGTCAAATCGCTTTCCGATGCTATCAGGTCGGCACGTTAGTATTTAGGGGAATTGCACAATGTCCTGGCTCAGCAACGTCCGCAACAAGATTGCTTCGATCACTACAAAAGAAACTGCAGATAACCTGTGGCACAAATGCAAAAAGTGCGATTCCATGGTTTTTCTCAAAGAGTTTGAGGAAAACATGCATGTCTGTCCAAAATGCGAGCATCACGGCCGGATCGGGCCGATGATCCGCTTTGACCAGCTTATGGATGAAAATAGCTGGAAGATTATTCCATTTACGAAGGTTCAAGAAGATCCGCTGAAATTTAGGGATCAAAAGCGTTATACCGAACGATTGAAAGCTGCGCGTGCAAAGACCGAAGAGCAAGATGCCTGGGTCAATGTCAGCGGCTCCATTGAAGGCCATAAATGTATTGTCGGGGTACAAGATTTCGGTTTCATGGGTGGATCAATGGGACTTGCCGTTGGCCAGGCCTTTGTTGATGCCGCAATGCGTGCAATTGAGGAGCAATGCCCGTTAATCTGTTTTACAGCCTCCGGCGGCGCAAGGATGCAGGAAGGTACGCTTTCCCTGATGCAGATGCCCAAAACCACCGTAGCAATCTCGATGATGCGCGAGGCGGGTATTCCTTATATCGTGGTACTCACGGACCCTACTTCGGGCGGGGTAATGGCGGCCTATGCGATGTTGGGTGATGTTCAAATTGCAGAACCAGACGCGACATTGGCATTCACCGGACGGCGCGTGATTGAAAATACGATCCGCGAAAAATTGCCGGATGATTTTCAAACGTCGGAATATTATCTGGATCACGGCATGCTTGATATGATCGTTCATCGTAGGGATTTGCGTGCCGAACTGGCCAAAGTCATGGACTACCTGATGGCTTGGAAAGACGCCGCATAGGCTAAGGACAGTCATGGCAGATGGCGCGACATCGGATCATCCGGCGGTTCAGAAACAATTGGACAGACTTTCCCTGTTATCGCCCGGGCGAGATATTTTGGGATTGGAGAGAATTGCCGAAGTTTTACGGCGGCTGGGCAATCCACAGAAAGACATACCGCCGGTTTTCCATGTCGCCGGTACGAACGGTAAGGGCTCCACCTGTGCCTTTCTACGCGCAGCGATTGAGGCGGAAGGATTGAAAGCCCATGTCTATACCAGTCCGCATCTGGTGCGGTTCAATGAACGTGTCCGGATTTCCGGTAAGCTGATTGAGGATGAATATCTGGCAGAATTATTGGCCCGGGTTCTGGATATCAGCGCGGATATCAATCCGAGTTTTTTTGAAGCAACCACCGCCGCCGCGTTTCTCGCTTTCATGGAAAGGCCGGCCGATGCCTGTATATTGGAGGTTGGTCTGGGCGGGCGGCTAGATGCAACGAACATTGTGACGAATCCGGTGTCAACCGGGATCGCGGCTCTGGGGATTGATCATGAAGGTTTTCTCTTGTCTCCGGAAAATGGAGCGCCGGAAGATCCGATGGTTCGCATCGCCTGGGAAAAGGCCGGGATCGCAAAACACGGTGCGCCGCTGATCACGCAAAAATATACCGACACGATGAAAGATATCATTGCCCGCCATTGCGGGAAAATCGGCACTGAATTCCGGCCGCGCGGCGAAGAATGGGACGCCGCCATCTATGAAGGCCAGTTGCATTACCGGGATGCGATGGGAAAGATCGACCTGCCCCTCCCCGCACTTGTCGGCGCGCATCAGGCAGACAATGCCGCGCTAGCCATCGCTATGTTACGACATCAAAGCGCAATCACAGTCTCTGGCAGCGCTCTGAAAGCTGCCATGGGATGGGCACAGTGGCCCGGTCGAATGCACTTGTTGATGGCCGGCCCGTTAACCAACCTGTTGCCACCGGACGCAGAAATTTGGGTGGACGGCGGTCATAATGTAAGTGCCGGATTGGCCCTCGCCAAACATTTTGCGGACTATGAGGCCGGATCAATCCATTTGATCATCGGCATGTTGTCGAACAAGGAACCCGCTGCAATCATCAAACCTCTTGCCGAGAAGATAGCGAGCCTAACCATCATTGCTGTGCCCGGACATGACAGCCATGCCGCCGCAGCTTATCCATCTATTGCACCAACCGCTCGGGAAGCAGCCGATATTCAAAACGCGCTCGAAATGCTTCCAAAGGACACAGGTCAGACCGTACTCATCGCTGGCTCACTTTATGTCGCGGGGGAAGTGCTGAAAGCAAACGCGCAGTTGCCGGATTAGACAGTGTCCTTTTCGTCTGCATGTGTGGATCCTGCTGTTCCCAAAGACCTGTCCACAAGCCCGGACCGAACCATCAGCCAGAACATGACGACACCCGGTAGTGCGGCCAGGGTAGTAAGCAGATAAAAGTTCACATATCCCATGCCTTCGATCAGGGAGCCAGCCGTGGTACCGGTGAGGGACCGCCCCAAAATACTGGCTGCAGCTGATAATAAGGCGAATTGCGTCGCCGTAAAGTTCAAGTTACATAGGGCCGATAGATAAGCGACAACGGCAACACCGCCGATACCACTGGCAAAATTTTCAAACCCGATCGCTGCGGCCATGGCCCAATTATTGTGACCACTCGCTGCAAGCCCCGCGAAGGAAAGATTGCTGACGGCCATAAGGATCAAGCTGAGCATAACTGCTTTCTTCATTCCCAGTTTCGAATAGATCATACCGCCAACAAATATGCCAATCAGAAACGCGAAAAAACCCAGGCTTATGTCGTAAAACGCGATTTCATCATTGGTGAATCCAAGATCCTCGAACAGCAATCGAAACGTCAAGTTCGCCAGAGTGTCGCCAATCTTGTGCACCAATACGAAGAGCAAGACGACAATTGCGCCAGAGCGTTTGAAAAACTCCGCCAAGGGGCTGATATAAGCAATCGCAGCCTCAATCGGGCCTTTTAATTTTTGTGGTTCCTGTCGACGTTCGGGTTCGCCCATCATTAGCCCTGTAAAAAACGCAAATAGCGCGAAAAATGCCACTACGAAATAGGCCATCGACCAACCAAATCGTTCCGCTATAACAAGAGCGATAGCACCCGCCGCGGCAGAGCCTATACGCCAGCCATATTGTGACATGCCGGACCCTACACCCAATTGTTCGGGTTCCAGCAACTCGATGCGATAGGCGTCAATCACAATATCAAACGTAGCTCCCGCCACACCCACCATGATAGCGGCAACCGCCACCGCGCCAATATTGGCCGTCGGGTCAAGCGAGCCGAGATACATGATAGAGAACATGACCAGCGCCGCAGTGAACCAAAGCCAGGAAACCCGTTGCCCGAAGCGTCCGATGATCGGCAGCTTCACCGCATCAATAATCGGCGCCCAGAGCCATTTGAAGTTATAGGCAAGAAAAGTCAGCGCAAAAGCAGTCACGGTAGACTTTTCAATCCCCGCCTGCGCCAGTCTAGTGGTCAGTGTTGCGGCAATCATCGCAAAGGGGAAACCAGAGGATATCCCTAGAAACAAAGCTGCTAGAGGTGCCGGCTCGCTGTATGCGCGCACGCCTTCTGGCAAATGGCGACGCCACCCCAATTCCGTTGACTGTTCACTCACACGTACGTCCTCCCCGAAACTTGAGAGGAATCTTTAGCGCCTATTCACCTGAATGCCAGCTTGATTTTGATGGAATTCGCCCGGACCTATAGATCGAGGAGCTTGGCACCCACAATTGCACCCGCGCCCGGGCGTTGGATAACAACGGCATATTTGTCTGCGCCGCTAATATCCGTATCCTGGTTGGAGAGCGTGTAGGTTTTGGTCGTTCCAGTCCAGCTACCTAGATTTTGTTCGTTCCGGACGACATTGGTATAGTGCAGCTTTCGGCCGCCATTCTCGCCCATGCCGATCCGAACCGTTTCCGATGTGCTCAACGCGAGAAGCGATACACTGGCCATATAGCTCGACTTGCCGGAAACCGTTACAATCGTTTGTCCATTGTCGCCTCGCGCTGTTTCGATAACAGGGCCATCGCTGTTTTTAGCCAGTCGAACCAGTGATCTGATGTCGCCTTCTCGTGATCCGACCGCACCTCCGCCACCATTTACGACGATCTGCGGGGTATATACTCCTGATCCGGTCAAGCCCTTTTTGGCATAAGCACGCTGTAATCGGGTATTGTCCTCACGTGCCAGAGTGTCTTTCCAGCCTAGGCGGTCCCAATAGGTAACGGGCCGCGTAATCACCAGCAGGGACTCGTCTTTAGCAAGCCTTTTGGCAAGCATATCTGCTGGGGGACAGGACGAGCATCCCTGACTGGTGAATAATTCGACGACGACCGGGTTAAGGGAGGAGTGGTCGTCATCGAGAGACGCGGTTTTCGTTTTTTGTGCGGGTGTCGCTATCCCATCGGCGCTTGCGACAGACATCGTTGCCGATGATTGGGCGATTTGCGCGCCCATGAAACCGGCAAAAGCGGTTCCAGCAATCATAATGGCAAGGATTATCTTGTTCATATCAAACTCCAACGGGGTAACTATAATCTCATTCGCACCCGTCGGTAGTTCGGTTACAGATTGCGAAGATATTATTTTTCCGGCATGCGCAATGCCATGGATGAAGATAACCCGCCAAAGAAATATACGGCCAGACCCACGCCCGGAGCGGATCAGGAACAACGCCTCAAAGCCCAGGATTCTGAACCAAAGCGTGAGGGGCAACGCATCGCAAAATTACTGGCGCGCGCAGGCGTGGCATCACGCCGCGAGATTGAGCGGATGATTGATGCCGGACGGATTGAGTTAAACGGCGAACCGGTCGAACATCCCTCATTGAAACGTAAAAACCTGACCGGTATTACTGTCGATGGCAATCCGGTATCTGAACCCTCTCCGGCAAAACTTTTCCGTTTTCACAAACCCAATGGTTACATCACCGCTGAACGCGATTTTTCCGGGCGTAAAACAATTTATGACGTCTTGCCTGACGATATCGAACGGATCATGCCCATTGGCAGGCTCGATCTGAATACCGAAGGTTTGTTGCTAATGACCACCGATGGTGAGTTCAAGCGAGAGATGGAATTGCCGAAAAATGGTATAGAACGCACCTATCGTGCGCGGACATTCGGCGACATATCCCAAAACCAGCTGGAAGAGCTGTATAAAGGTATTACGGTCGAGGGCATGCATTATGGCCCAATCACCGCCAATTTGGAGCGCAGCACCGGGCGCAATCAATGGATTGAAATGACACTGACCGAGGGCAAGAATCGCGAAGTACGCAAGGTATTGGAACATTTTGGGTTGAAAACGTCTCGATTGATCCGGACACGCTATGGCCCGTTTGTGCTGGGTGATTTGGCGAAGGGAGAGATTGATGCCGTGCGCCGGCACGATCTGGTCAAATTCCGGAAGACTTTGACATGAGATATAGGTGCCGTGGCATCCTCACCATCTTCTTAGGTCAAGAAAATAGGCTAGAAAAATGCGCGTGATCTCTGGAGAATGGCGAGGACGAAAGCTGATCGCTCCCAAAGGAGACACCACACGCCCTACTGCTGACCGCACCCGTGAACGGTTATTTTCCATGCTGACAAGTCGCTTGGGGGATTTTGAAGGCCTACAGGTGCTTGATCTTTTCGCAGGGTCAGGTGCGCTGGGGCTCGAAGCTCTGTCCAGAGGTGCCGCCCACTGCACTTTTGTGGAACAAGACCGGGCGGCATTGGATGTGTTGGAAAAAAATATCGCGACATTCAAAGCGAATGCGACCGTGAAAATCGGATCTGTCCTGCATCTTGGCACGGCCCGAAGCTGCTATGATCTAATCCTCATGGACCCACCCTATGACACAGGGGCTGGCGCTGTCGCGCTCGACAAACTATCTCGTCAAGGCTGGTTTTCACCATCTGCATTGATCGCGATAGAAACTTCCAGACATGAAAAAATCGAGGTCAAAGGATTTGACCTCGAATGCGAGAGAAACAGCGGCAAGGCGCGATTACATATCCTGCGCCCTGCCCAATGTTAGAAAAATATTTACCCGCCCATCATCGTCAAGATAGAGGCGGTCTCTACATGACCGTTTTGAACGCCGGTTAACAGGGCTGTTGCAGCCATTGCAAGGGTCGCGAATACTGCGCTGGTTGTTAGTCGCTTACTCATTTTCATACTCCGTTTTCCGGCGTTTGACTGCTGTTGATTAACAAATGGTGCATCGCAACATAAGTTTCAACCTGTCCAAAGGGTCATGTCGATTATAATAGCACCATAATAACCTTGCCGCCGCCCACGATGTTCCCTAACTGTTCACCCATGGCCGAACCCGTCAAAGCTCCGCAAGATGTTGACCCGCCTTATGTAAAAGGCCTGAATCCACCACAAAGAGAAGCTGTGTTGACCATTGATGGTCCGGTATTGGTGCTTGCCGGTGCAGGAACCGGGAAAACCGCTGCACTCACGCGGCGGCTCGCTCATATCGTGTACTCACGCAAAGCATGGCCTAGCGAAATACTGGCCGTGACGTTCACCAACAAAGCCGCGCGAGAGATGAAAGAACGAATTGCCGCGATTGTGGGCGAAGCGTTTGAGGGCATGCCTTGGCTAGGTACGTTCCACAGCATCGGCGCAAAAATACTGCGACGTCATGCAGAGCTAGTCGGTTTGCAAAGCAATTTCACGATCCTTGATACCGATGATCAAATCCGGCTTTTGAAACAGCTGATCCAAGCCGAAGAAGTCGATGACAAACGCTGGCCGGCACGGATGCTGGCTGGATTGATTGATCAATGGAAGAACCGCGGACTGAACCCTAAGGACTTGGACGCCAATGAAGCGGAGCGATATGCCAATGGCCGTGGGCAAGAATTTTATGCGGCTTATCAAGAACGTCTAAAAGCGCTCAACGCTTGTGATTTTGGAGACCTGTTGCTGCATTCGCTTAACCTGCTGAAAAACGATCGTTCGATTTTGGAGCAATATCAGCAACGTTTCAAATATATCCTTGTCGACGAGTATCAGGACACCAACAGCTCGCAATATCTTTGGCTGCGCCTGCTCGCACAGAGTCACAAAAATATCTGTTGTGTCGGTGATGATGACCAAAGCATCTATTCATGGCGCGGAGCGGAAGTTGCGAACATCCTGAAATTCGAGAAGGATTTTCCCGATGCCAAGGTGGTGAAGCTTGAGCAAAATTATCGTTCTACACCGCATATTCTGGCCGCTGCGTCGGCGCTTATCGACCATAATAGCAACCGCCTTGGCAAGACCCTGTGGACGGAGGAAGATGACGGCGACAAAGTGCAGATTGTCGGCGTATGGGACGGTCCCGAAGAAGCCCGGCGCACCGGTGACGAGATCGAATCTTTGCAGCAACTTAAACAGGTCTCGCTCAATGACGTAGCGATCTTGGTCCGGGCACAGTTTCAGACGCGCGAGTTTGAGGATCGTTTTATCTCTATCGGTATGCCGTATAAAATTATCGGCGGTTTCCGATTTTATGAACGCGCCGAAATAAGGGACGCCCTCGCCTATTTACGGGTGATTGCCCAGCCTGCAGATGATCTGGCCTTTGAACGCATTGTGAATACGCCCAAACGCGGCCTCGGCGACAAGACGATTGAGAAAATCCATCGCCTCGCCCGTAGTCAGGGCATTCCTATGGCCGCTGCGGCTATAACTATCTGCGATACCGACGAACTCCCGCCCCGCGCGCGCAATACGCTCACGGAATTGATGCGTAACTTTACCCGTTGGAGGGATCAATCGAACGAGATTGCCCATGCGGAGCTAGCGAGAATTGTCCTTGATGAATGTGGCTACACCGCCATGTTACAGGCAGATAAGTCTAACGAAGCGGCCGGACGGCTGGAAAATCTAACCGAACTCGCCCGCGCGATGGAGGAATATGAGACGCTCGGCGATTTCCTGGAGCATGTTAGCCTCGTCATGGACAATGATGCCCGGGATGATGACGCCAAGGTTACGATCATGACCATGCACGGCGCAAAGGGACTGGAATATGACCACGTTTTTTGCGCGGGGTGGGAGGAAGGCGTCTTTCCGTCTCAGCGCACGCTGGATGAAGGCGGCGTAACGGGCCTAGAGGAAGAACGACGGTTAGCCTATGTCGCGATTACCCGTGCAAAGAAGAAATGCACCATTTTTCATGCCGCGAACCGGCGGATTTATGGTCAGTGGACAAGTTCCATCCCCTCGCGCTTCATCGGCGAATTGCCAGAAGACCATGTCGAACATGAAAACAGCATGTCCGGCGGGGAAAGCATGTGGCGGGCGAACTGGAGCGAGAATAACGATCCGTTTGCGCATCTGGCGGCTGCGAATGCCACTAGAGCCGGCCAACGCGGCCCCGGCTGGCAACGCGCCGCGTCCAGCGGTGGTTTCGACAGCAGGCCACAAAACCTGAAAGAAGCGCGCCGCAACGCCGTCTCCCTAGGCAATAAAGGCCGCGATGATGTGACCATCGGCATGCGCGTTTTCCACACCAAATTTGGTTATGGCGAGGTGATGGAAAAGGAAGGCAATAAGCTAGAGATCGAGTTCGAGAAGAGCGGAAGCAAAAGGGTTTTGGATTCGTTTGTGGAGGTTGTGTAGATTTCTAACCTCAGCGGAATTTGTTCACGCCTTTCAAGTTCGCAGTGCCCTTTTTCCTGCATTTACACGAAATTACATTTTCCGCTCACAAATTACTGAATATTAACAACTTTTCACTAAAGAACCCCCTTCTATTCGTTTGATCGGGATTGCTTTTGCACCATCAATCCATCTCTGCTGAAACAGCTTCTGCAAGTTTCGATTTCGATCGGATGGTCGCGCAGACATATCGCCCGATAATCCGGGGGTATTTTGCGGTCACCGCCATATATTATCTGATCATGACAATAACCCATTTCTGGACGCTTG
>CALKXX010000062.1 GCA_938003725.1 uncultured Sphingomonadaceae bacterium
TCAGCGAACCGCCTTGCGCTTCACATTCACCTGCGCCGGTATATTTCCAGGCATTGCCTTGATAGTCGACAACTGATGTGCCGGCACAGCTTGTGCCTTCACCAGCGGCGCAATCATTTTCGCCCGCTTTAGAAATGCCGAAACACTTCTCTTTTTCAGCAGCAGCGACTTCGGTCACTTCTTCAGCGCCAGCGGCTTCCGCTGTTTCACCGGGTGCTTCGCTAGCACCGCCGCCACATGCGGAAAGTGCAGCAGCTGCGATAAGAGCGGTTGCGGCTGAACCCAATCTTTGTGTTTTCGTCATAATATACTCCGTTTTAGTCTTTGAAAAACTGTCACCATCCTGCACAGTCAAAGAGGGATTCGTGCAAGAGCGAGTACTGACTACACGAAAATCATAATTTATCAAAACCTGCGTCGTTGTTGTGTGAAATATTTGGGAAACATCTGATTTGACCGAGCGCTTTTCTTTTTCAATTGCCGCTACCGATGGGAAAGCGCGTACCGGAAAAATATCCATGTTGCGCGGCGACATTCAAACCCCCGCTTTTATGCCGGTGGGCACTGCCGCCACTGTGAAGGCAATGAAACCCGAAAATGTGCGTGCAACGGGCGCTGATATCATATTGGGTAATACCTATCACCTGATGCTGCGCCCGGGCGCCGAACGGGTGGGGCGTCTGGGCGGCCTGCACAAGTTCATGAACTGGGATCGACCTATATTGACCGACAGCGGCGGTTATCAGGTAATGAGCCTGTCGGAACTGACCAAGATGAGCGAAGATGGTGTCGAGTTCCAAAGTCACCTTGATGGTTCCCGGCACATGCTAACGCCGGAACGCTCCATGGAAATTCAGCGTCTATTGGGCAGTGACATTGTCATGGCATTTGATGAGTGCACAAAAAATGGAGCAAACCGAGATGAAGCCGCAGCATCGATGGAGCGCTCAATGCGGTGGGCAAAGCGATCTCGGGACGGGTTCGACAGCGGCGCAGGCCATGCATCCCGCGCAGCTCTCTTTGGAATACAGCAAGGCGCTTTGGAAAAGGACATTCGGGCTGCCTCCGCTGAGGAACTCATAGAGGTTGGTTTCGATGGATATGCTATTGGCGGACTAGCGGTAGGCGAAGGACAAGAGGCAATGTTCGATGTGCTCGACTATGCACCTGATCAGCTGCCGGTTGATAAACCTCGTTATCTTATGGGTGTGGGGAAGCCGGATGATCTCGTCGGCGCAGTAGAGCGCGGCGTGGATATGTTTGACTGCGTATTGCCGAGCCGATCAGGGCGCAATGGTCAAGCATTTACAAGCACTGGGGCGATCAATATTCGTAATGCAAAATTTGCTGAAGACCTAGAGCCGTTGGACGTTTCTTGTCAGTGCTCGGTATGTCAAACTTATACCCGAGCCTATTTGCATCATCTTATTCGATCAAAGGAAATATTAGGTGCGATGCTGATGACCGAACATAACATAGCCTATTACCAATCGCTTATGGCTGGAATGAGAGAGGCGATTGCAGATAAGCAATTTGCAAAATTCGCTGTGAACTTCCGGGAAGCCTATTCTTCACAATGATGGTCCGATGACCCCGCCTATTCTAAAAAGAACGACTTTGCGCGATGCCATGGACAGGGCAACGGAAAACGCTCCATATTTGAAATTGCTGATGGACGTACAACCCGAACTTACCGAATTGCTGGCCGCTGAAAACCTTGCAGATGCGTCGGCTTATGGAGCGCATATAGGCAGTAGAGCGAAAAATGTCCGGCAAAAATTGCGACAGGAAAAACGGGCGCTTGCATTGACATTGGCAATCGGAGACCTTGCCGGGCAACTTCCTTTGGACGATGTTATCACACCGCTTTCCGATTTTGCCGACCGCGCGCTTGATGAAGCCCTGGCCGATATTTTTGCCGAACGATATCCCGATGCAGAGCCCGGCGGCTTTGCTGTGATTGCACTTGGAAAACATGGCAGCCGAGAATTGAACTATTCTTCCGACATTGATCCGATCTTTGTTTATGATCCCGAAAAAATTCCCACGCGGGGCAGAGAAGAACCGTCAGACGCGGCGCGGCGGATTGGGCAGGGACTGGTTGATGCACTGAATACGCGCGACGCCGATGGTTACGTCTTCCGTGTTGATATGCGGTTGCGACCATCACCCGAAGTCAGCCCCGTTGCCCTGCCGGTAGAGGCGGCAATCAGCTATTACGAATCCAGTGCCGTGGCGTGGGAACAGGCGGCTTTTATTCGATCGCGATTTGCAGCCGGTGACCGCACGCTTGGTGAGTATTTTCTGAAAACCATCAACCCCTTTGTCTGGCGACGATCTCTGGATTATGGCGCGATCAAGAATATCGGAGCGGTATCTGTGCGGATTCGCGATCACTATGCCGCCGGTCAGAAATTTGGGCCAGGCTATGATCTCAAGCGCGGACGCGGCGGTATTAGGGAAGCAGAATTTTACGCCCAGATGCATCAATTGATATTTGGCGGACGGCAACCCGAATTGCGGGCTCCGGCAACCCGGGATGCGTTGGCGGCTCTTTCAGATGCTGGTCGGATTGACGTGCAAAAAGCGGATGATTTGACCCGCGCGTATGAACTGTACCGCGTGATTGAGCACCGTCTGCAAATGGTCAATGATCAACAAACCCATAGCCTGCCAGAACGCTCCGACGAGCTTGATCGCGTGGCAAGACTGCATGGGTTGGACAGCGGCGCGAACTTGTTGGCTTTATTGGTGCCCAATGTAGAAACGGTAGGGCTGATTTATGATGATTTGATCGCCGATGAAAGTGATATTCAGTTACCAAATGATAACATAAAGTTATCACAAGTACTTGATAATATGGGAATAGCTGAATCATCAAGATTTACGGAAATGATTGGGCAATGGCGTAGCGGCAAGGTTACGGCGCTTAGAAGTCCCGCCGCAAAGGAATCCTTCGAAGCGGTTTTGCCACAGTTGATCGAATCTCTTTCCGGTTCTCCCGACCCTGAAAAAGCACTGTTGCGCCTTGATAGTCTGATCGAGAAACTGCCCACTGCAATCAATTTTTTCCGGATGTTGGAGGCGCGGCCCGGGCTTCGGGATATGTTCGCCCGGATATTATGTCATGCCCCGGTTTTGGCGGATGCCTTGTCACGCAGGACGGAGTTATTTGAGGGGCTGATAGACGCAACTGCACTTGATCTGCCGCCTACGGTCGAAGAGCTGGCTCGACAATTTGCGCGTTCCGAACCGGGTGACGATTATCAG
>CALKXX010000063.1 GCA_938003725.1 uncultured Sphingomonadaceae bacterium
ACCATTTCGCCACGTCCGCACCTAGCGTTCCGGCGCTGAAAATTTTTAGCGTCGGAACAATGCGACAAGCATCATTGCGCTCTTGCGGTCAAGAGCAGAGATGAGGAAAATCAAATATTTTTGAAAATCAGCCCTTGTTGAGGCGTTCGCGGATTTCTTTTCCCGGCTTGAAATAGGGTACGCGCTTGGCAGGAACCTCTACGGATTCGCCGGTGCGGGGGTTCCGCCCCATACGCGGTTTGCGTTGGCGCGTTGAAAAGGCGCCAAATCCGCGCAACTCAACACGTCCGCCTTCTGCCAGTTTCTGGCTGATTTGATTGAAGAACAAATCGACGATCTTCTCAATCTCATCCGGTTTCAGTTCCGGATTTTCGGCGGCAAGTTTTTCAAGCAATTCTGAACGTATCATTGGTGTGCCTTTCCAATTCTCGGCCAACCCCGTCTGCTGTATCGGGATAGAATCACCCCAATAACAGCGCGAACTTACAATAATGTCATTAGATGACAGAATATGCACTTGTTTTCAATGGTGTTTGCGGAAATGTAAAATCATTTGGTCGAAAGACCTTGAGAGTCAGAAAAGCCCGCCACTCGAAAATGGCGGGCTTTTCCGTTTTTCTTTCGTCTAACTTTTGTCGACTAGTCTTCTTTTTTCTTTAGCGCTTCGCCAAGGATATCGCCGAGACTTGCACCGGAATCGGTGGAACCAAACTGTTCAACGGCCTGTTTCTCTTCAGCGAGCTGATGGGCCTTGATCGAGAAGTTCGGTTTCTTGGACCGATCAAAACCGGTGACCATTGCATCGACTTTCTGTCCAACCTGGAAGCGATCGGGACGCTGCTCGTCGCGATCCCGTCCCAAATCGGTACGTTTGATGAAGCCGGTTGCTCCATCGTCGCCAACTTGAACTTCCAAACCACCGTCGCGCACTTCCAGAACGGTAACGGTTGCCACCGAACCCTTCTTCATGCCGCCGGTATCGGCACCGCCAACTGCCGGCGCGCCTTTCTCTAGCTGTTTCATGCCAAGCGAGATGCGCTCTTTCTCGACATCGATATCCAGCACGATGGCTTTCACCTGTTCGCCTTTGTGATGCAGGTTCAATGCGTCTTCGCCAGAGATGCCCCATGCGATATCGGACATGTGAACCATGCCGTCCACATCGCCTTCCAGACCGATGAACAAACCGAATTCGGTCGCGTTCTTGACCTCGCCTTCTACCGTGCTGCCCACTGGATGGGTGTCTGCGAAATCGGTCCATGGATTGGACTGAGCCTGTTTCAGGCCAAGTGAAATCCGGCGTTTCTCGGTATCGACTTCCAGAACGATGACATCGACTTCTTGAGAAGTGGATACAATCTTGCCCGGGTGGACGTTTTTCTTGGTCCAGCTCATTTCGGAAACGTGGACCAAGCCTTCAATGCCAGGCTCCAGTTCAACAAATGCACCATATTCGGTGATGTTGGTAACTGCGCCAGCCAATTTGGTGCCCACGGCATATTTTTCGGAAGCTGCATCCCATGGATCGCTTTCGAGCTGTTTCATTCCAAGTGAGATACGCTGTGTGTCTTTGTTGATCTTGATGATCTGGACTTTCAACGTATCGCCAATGTTGATCATCTCGTTGGGATGATTCACACGCTTGTAGGAAAGGTCCGTCACGTGGAGCAGGCCATCAATGCCGCCCAAGTCAACAAAGGCACCATAGTCGGTAATGTTCTTGACCACGCCTTCGGTAACCTGACCTTCAGCTAGAGATTCGATAAGACCCGAGCGTTGTTCGGCACGGGTTTCTTCCAGGATCGCACGGCGAGAGACAACAATATTGCCGCGTTTGCGATCCATTTTCAGGATCTGAAACGGCTGTGCAATGTCCATCAACGGGGTAACATCGCGCACGGGGCGGACATCAACCTGACTTCCGGGTAGGAAGGCGACGGCGCCGTCAAGGTCAACCGTAAAGCCGCCTTTGACGCGTCCAAAAATGACACCTTCAACGCGATTGCCTTCGTCATATTCTTTTTCAAGCTTGTCCCAGCTGGCTTCGCGCCGTGCGCGGTCGCGGGAAAGCATGGCTTCACCATTCACATTCTCGATGCGGTCGACATAAACTTCGACTTCATCACCAACGTTCAGTTCTGCTTTTTGACCGGGCGATGCGAACTCGCGCAATGCCACACGGCCTTCAGATTTCAGTCCCACATCGATGACAGCCATGTCATTTTCGATGCCGACAACGGTTCCTTTTACGACGCGGCCTTCAAAGCCTGCGTCTTCACCGCCTATTGATTCGTTTAATAGCGCCGCGAAATCGTCGCGGCTTGGAAATGCCGTAGAGGCCATATATGTTTATCCTTGAATAGTCATTTTTCGGGCCAAGCGGTTGGTTCCGCTGGTCTTGGACCAAAATTGCAACTGCCACCGCATGTGACAACCGCATCCCTCAGAAAACTGCCATAAATCATAGAATACGCCGGAAACACAAATAGCAAAAGCTGCGCCAAAGCCGGAGCGGTTCTTTACCGTCCCGTCATACGCATCTCTTTATCAGCTATGCCGGATCTTTGTCACGCCGGCGGTTTATCTTCGCATTCACCATAGCAATTGCCTGCTGAACGGCTGCGTCTATAGTGAGTTCGGTTGTATCTAGCAAGTCCGCATCTGCGGCGGGTTTCAGCGGCGCAGCAGCGCGATTTTGATCACGTTCATCGCGGCGCAGAATATCAGCCAGTATATCATCGAAATTTATGGCTTCTCCGCGCGCTTTCATTTCTTCAAATCGCCGAACCGCGCGGGCCTCTGAGGTGGCGGTTATGAACAGCTTTACGTCGGCATGCGGGGCAATCACCGTGCCAATATCGCGGCCATCCAAAACGGCTCCGGCAGATTGGTTGGCAAAATCTCGCTGCCGCTGGTCCAACGCGCTGCGCACAGATGGATGTGCCGAGACCTTGCTGGCATATCCCCCGACATTCTCGCTGCGCAACACAGGGTCGTCCAGCAGATTATCGTCAAAGACGCAAGCTTTCACCGCATCTGCCTGAACGTCCGGATCGCCTCCTTGCTGCCGCACGGTCCATCCGACTGCGCGATAGAGCAATCCGGTATCCATGAAGGGCAGCCCAAAATGGCGTGCGAGTTCTTTGGAGATTGTTCCTTTTCCTGATGCAGTGGGGCCATCGACAGCGATTATCACGACGTCTGATCCTGCGAATTGCGATAGGCCTTCCAAAGTCCGCCCAATGCAATCGCCATCCAGACAAATTCCAGCAGAAGTGAGGCCAGGTTGAAATGCACCAATAGCGAGATTGTCAACAATGCAGCTCCCACCAAGTTCGTGCCGTTGTAAATAAACGGATTCACGTTGGCTGCGTAGACATTATAGGCATAAGCGCTCACGATCAGGAAGCTGCCCAATATACCGATTACATTGGCTGTGAAATCGCCGATCATCCGCTCGTCATTTCTTTGATCAGCTGTTCGAACCCGGGGAAACTTGTCTCAACCGGTGAGATGTCGTCAATGGTAACGCCTTTTTTCGATGCCAACCCGGCGACCGAGAAACTCATCGCAATGCGGTGATCCAGGGCTGTCGCAATGAGATGACCACTATCCAATCCCGGCAATGGCTTGCCGCCGGAACCTTTGATCGTAAGGCCATCCTCTTTTTCTGTGACGTCCGCGCCAATCGCCTGCAATCCCTTTGCCATTTGCAACAGCCGGTCGGATTCCTTCACGCGCAATTCATATAATCCGCTGGTCGTCGTGGTTCCTTTGGCGAGTGCCGCAGCCACAAAGAGGATGGGAAACTCGTCAATCATGCTGGGCGCGATATCTGCGGGGACATCAATGCCGCTCAGCATGCTATGTTTGACACAGATATCCGCCACCGGCTCTCCACCGACCGTATGTTTATTTTCGAAAGCAATATCTCCGCCCATCTGCTGGAGTATAGTGAATAACCCGGCCCGTGTTGGGTTAATGCCGACATTTTCGACCACGATATCCGACCCTGGGACAAGCAAAGCCGCAACCACGGGAAATGCAGCGGAAGAGGGATCTCCCGGTACTTTGATCTTTTGAGGTTTTAGCTCTGCCTCGCCGGTTAGAGTGATTTTACGGACGCCGTCTTTGTCGGCCTCAACAGAAATATCCGCTCCAAAACCGGCGAGCATAGTCTCACTATGATCACGGGTTGGGACGGGTTCGATGACACGGGTAATGCCGGGCGTGTTGAGGCCCGCAAGCAGTATCGCCGATTTCACCTGTGCTGAAGCGACGGGCAATCGATATTCCATCGGCACCGCTGGGTATATGCCCCGCACGGTGATCGGCAAACATGCTTTGCCGTCTGCTGTCTGCCGCGCGGCAATATCTGCTCCCATGTCCGACAGCGGATCAATCACACGGCCCATCGGGCGTTTAGATAGAGAAGCATCGCCGGTAAATGTCGCACTGATGGCGTGCGATGCGACCAGCCCCATCAGCAATCGGGCAGACGTCCCGCTATTGCCAAGATCAACGATGTTGTCCGGTTGCATCAGACCCCCGACACCAACGCCATATACGGTCCAAACCCCGTCCTCATTTTGAATATCCGCGCCCATCGCTCGCAATGCAGCGGCGGTGGCGAGGACATCTTCGCCCTCCAATAGCCCTTCAATTCGGCTTTTTCCGACCGCCAGCGCGGATAGAATCAAGGCGCGGTGAGAAATAGATTTATCGCCCGGCACGGCAATGCGCCCGCTTAGCGGATTTGCTGTCGTGAACGTCCGACTTTGGGGCAATTGGCTTGCCTGATCTGTTGAATTTCGGTTCATTTGCGGGCTTTAATCAAGGGAGCGGAATAAATTGATTCGGGCGTACGAGTAAAACGGCTTTTGACAGCGCGGCAAAGCTATGGCAAGGCGCGCCCAAATTCCACGTCGATCTTTACCGTCCGGCGTGTTAACTTATCTAAAGAAATCAATGAAAATAAGGATTTGGAACCAGCCATGGTGAAACCAGAATGGGGCACAAAGCGGACTTGCCCGAAATGCGGAACACGATTCTATGATCTCGGCAAGGAAGATCCGGTTACATGCATCGAATGTGATGAGAGCTGGACACCGGAGCCTGGCCTGAAATCCAAACAGCCAATGCCGTTTGAAGCCGCGCCGAAAAAAGACGCGAAGAAAGACGAAGACACAGTCGACGATGATGATCTGGATGTGAACATCGACGATGCTGAACCTTCTGCTGATCAGGAAGTTGATCTGGGCGGTGACGATGATCTGGGCGTCAGCAAGGGTAAAGGCGACGACGAACCGGACGAAACCTGATATTTGATTTTGGCAGGTCCGGATTTGGACTTGCAAAAGGCGGCGCATCTGCATTAAACGCGCCGTCACGCTCATAATGTTATTGGGGGCCTTAGCTCAGCTGGGAGAGCGCTTCGCTGGCAGCGAAGAGGTCAGGAGTTCGATCCTCCTAGGCTCCACCAATTTTCCGGAACAAAGCTGGTCCGGGGGATCAGCAACCGAAAAATTCCTGAGCGGAGCGAAGGGTTAGGAACAAAGCCCGACCGGGGACGGGCAACCCGAAAAGCCCGGAGCGTAAGCGAAGGGTGTAGCGCGCCAATCCAAACTGGAACGCACCCATGACAAAATCCATCACGCATTATGACGCAATCATCCTCGGCGCAGGCGGAGCGGGTTTGATGTGTGCGGCTATCGCGGGCCAGCGTGGCCGAAAAATACTCTTGCTCGATCATGCCGATGCGCCGGGTAAGAAGATTCTCATTTCCGGGGGCGGCCGTTGTAACTTTACAAATGTGCACACGGCGCCGGATCGCTATCTGTCACAAAATAGGCATTTTGCGAAGTCTGCGCTGGCGAGGTACAAAGCCGCTGATTTTATTGCGCTGGTCGACCGCCATCACATTGAATGGCATGAGAAAACACTGGGGCAACTATTTTGCGACGGCTCTGCGAAGCAGATCGTTTCTATGTTGATGGATGAATGTCCGGCGGAAAATGTCACTCTGTCCCTCGGCAAATCTGTAACGGCGGTGCACCAAATAGGCGGTCAATATACCGTTGAATATGGGGGGAATACTGCCACTGCGCCTTCACTGGTGATCGCGACCGGCGGTCCTTCCATTCCCAAAATGGGTGCGAGCGGATTTGCCTATGACCTTGCCCGGCAATTTGGATTAAAGGTGGTTGAACCGCGGCCTGCCTTGGTCCCGCTCACTCTGGGCGGAGAGGAGGCTCTGTTTCGAGAGCTATCGGGCGTATCCGCGCCGGTGATTGCGCGTTGCGGAAAAACTGAATTTCGCGAAGCAGCACTGTTCACGCATAAAGGGCTTTCTGGTCCGGCCATTTTGCAAATATCTTCCTATTGGAAACACGGTGAGCCAGTGAGCATTAACTTTCTGCCAGATCTTGGGCCGGATTGGCTGTGCCAATCAAAACAGCAAATGCCAAGATTGTTGCTCAAGAAAGCGATTGGAGTGCATTTGGCTGACCGTTTGACCGATACATTGATTGATCGGATCGCGTTGTCTGGTGATCTGGGAAACCTTGCTGACAAGAAACTGGAAGAAACTGCGCGCCGGCTGGCCAACTGGAGGTTCATGCCCAACGGAACAGAGGGTTTTGCAAAAGCAGAAGTGACGGCTGGTGGGATCAGTACTGCTGAACTGTCGTCGAAGAATATGGAAGCTAGGCAGATGCCGGGCCTTTATGCTATTGGCGAAGCGGTTGACGTCACAGGTTGGCTGGGCGGCTATAATTTTCAATGGGCATGGGCAAGTGGATGGGCGGCAGCGCAAACCCTCTAATCATGTTCTAACAAACACCGATATACTATCAAAACCACAGGCGATTGGCATTTTCCTGGCGGCGTTCAAACATTGCCACGGATATAATAATATGCCCTTTACGAAATTATCACCGCTTTTGGCTGAAGCTTTGGCGAGCCGGGAATATGACAAACCAACACCGGTACAAGCAGCGGTGCTGGAAACCGAAGCGGAGGGTCGTGATCTAATTGTTTCGGCCCAGACCGGTTCTGGAAAGACAGTGGCCTTTGGTTTGGCAATGGCCCCGCAACTGCTTGATGATAATGGCCGCTTTCCGTTTCTGGTCGAACCACTGGCACTGGTGATTGCACCGACACGGGAGTTGGCCCTGCAAGTGAGCCGCGAGCTCAAATGGCTTTATGAGCCTGCCGGTGTTCAAATGGCGACATGTGTTGGCGGTATGGATGCATCGAAGGAGCGGCGCACATTGCGGCGCGGCGCGCATGTGATTGTCGGGACGCCGGGGCG
The DNA here is from genome assembly GCA_938003725.1 of uncultured Sphingomonadaceae bacterium. Lineage (GTDB taxonomy): Bacteria > Pseudomonadota > Alphaproteobacteria > Sphingomonadales > Sphingomonadaceae > Parasphingorhabdus. Next base: position 7,313 of record CALKXX010000063.1, read on the forward strand.
TCTTCGGGATCACCTGGAACGCGGTGCGCTGGATCTGTCAAAACTGCGTGCTGCAGTGTTGGATGAAGCGGATGAAATGCTCGACATGGGCTTTCGCGAAGATCTGGAAGAAATATTGGACGCAACCGGTGAAGAACGCAGGACATTGTTATTCTCTGCAACAATGCCAAAGCCCATCGTCGCGTTGGCCAAGCGGTATCAGAATGATGCTTTGCGCATTTCTACGGTTGGTGAAGATAGGGGCCATGGCGACATTGCTTATCAAGCGATAACCGTTGCGCCCGCCGATACCGAAAATGCCGTTGTCAACTTGCTGCGTTTTCACGAGGCAGAATCGGCGATGCTTTTTTGCGCTACGCGAGAGAGCGTACGGCGGCTCCATGCAAGTTTGGTCGATCGCGGATTTAGCGCTGTTGCACTTTCCGGCGAGCACACACAAAGTGAGCGTAATCAGGCGATGCAAGCACTGCGCGACAAACGCGCACGGGTCTGTGTGGCGACCGATGTCGCGGCACGCGGACTGGATTTGCCCACGCTCAGCCTGGTCATTCATGTCGAGATACCACGTGATGCAGAGACGTTACAGCATCGTTCCGGACGGACGGGCAGGGCGGGTAAAAAAGGTACGGCGGTTGTCGTCGTGCCCTATCAACGGCGTAAACGGGTCGAATCGATGTTGCGTGGCGCAAAGATAAATGCCGAATGGAAAGATGCGCCCACGCGGGCCGATATCCGAAAAAATGATGCCGAGCGGTTGATGGAAACATTGATGCAACCGGTTGAGATTGATGAGGATGATCTGGAGCTTGCGAAGCGTTTGATGGAGGCGAAAACAGCCGAGGAAATCGCCGCCATGCTGGTCCAATCGCATCGCGCGAAGATGCCGGCCCCTGAACAGATGTTAGACCGCGGCGCGCAATCCAAGCCCGCACCGGGAGGTCCGCGTCCGGGATTTGAAGATACCGTCTGGTTCAAAATGAATGTTGGTCATAATCAGCGTGCCGATGCACGTTGGATTTTGCCGGTGCTTTGCCGCCGCGGCCATATTACCAAGAATGAAATCGGTGCTATCCGGATAAACGGAGATGACACCTTGTTCGAGGTTCCGCGCCGAGTGGTCGATAAATTTACGGCAGCGATTGCCCAAAAGCGCGAAGGCGGGGATGAAACGGACGATATCACGATCACCCAGTTTGAGGGCAAACCGCGTGACGCTGCGAAGCGCAACCGGAAAGGCGGGAAAGGTGGAGGTCGCCGTGACAATGCCGGTGGCGGTCAACGCGATTATAGCAATGCCAGCAAGAAATTTGGCGGTAAAAAATTTGGCGCCAAAAAACATGGTGATAGCAAGAAATTTGGCGGAAAGTCGGGCGGTGATTTTGCCGGCAAAAAGAAGTTTGCTGGAAAACCCAATACCGATGGCAGTGCGCCGGTAAGACGAAAATCTTCCAATGAAGGTTCAAGCGGGGACAGCTATAAAAAGAAGTCAAAATCTGACGGTGATTGGAAATCCAATAGCGGCGGTAGTTTTGCCGGTAAAAAGAAAAAACCCCATCGCGGGAAGCGGCCATTTACCGGCAAGCGGGATTCCGGGGCGAAATCCGAATAAGGTGTCGATATGACAGGGGCGATAGAGATATATGTCGATGCCGATGCTTGTCCCGTAAAGGATGAGATTTATCGGGTTGCATATCGCCATGAAGTTTCGGTGGCGGTCGTCAGCAATAGCCACCTGCGCATCCCGGATCATCCGTTAATTCGCCGGGTCGTGGTCAGTGACGCTTTTGACGCAGCGGATGATTATATTGCGGAGCGTGTGGGGTCAAAGAGCGTTGTGATCACCGCCGACATATTGCTCGCCGATCGTTGTATTAAATCTGGCGCGGTTGTCATCGCGCCAAATGGCAAGCCGTTCACGCCAAATTCCATTGGTGCAGCGGTAGCGACACGCGCAATTATGGCGGATTTACGGGCAGGAATGGGATCGGAGAATATTGGCGGACCGCCACCTTTTACAAAAAACGATCGATCGAAATTCTTGTCTGTACTGGATGAGGCTCTTGTGCGCCTAAAGCGCTAAGCTCAATCTACAGTAACTTGGAAGGTGAGCGCATAGGCCTCTGCCGGGCCAAGGGCCGCTGCGGTTGCGGTTAGGGCGGTCCCGCTGATCGATGCACCAAATGGATCGGTTTCGTCCGGACCTGTGGCGTCGTCGTCCTCTGCGGTGGCCGCTGATCCGCAATTGCTGCCGCTAAGCATTGTTCCTGGACTATAGGTTACATTTCCAGGAATATTGTCGGTAGCCACCACCGTATCCGCTGTTCCGGTACCCGGATTACTAATAAGGATACAATATTGAACAGTCGCGCCGGGGATGGCTTTGGGATTGGTCGTGCCGTTAAATGGATCGTTAATGACGGTGCTGATCTTCGTAACGCTTAAGGCCGTTTGTGGTTCACAAAATTGAATATCGAAATAGGCAGCTGCCTGACCATCAGGATCGCTGGGCGCCGTATTGGCGTTACCATATGTGATCGTGATCGTATCGACCGGTGATGTGAACGTCACTACGACATTTCCATCGCCGGAAGTGCCACCCGATGCGGCATCGCCGATCGCGACATTGCCAACGACATAATTGGCCACGCCGTTGGTCAGTATAGGCATAACAGTGGCGCCGTTGAAATTGCCGGTAACCGTTATTTTGTCGGCAAAATCGGCATTTGCAAAGTCGACATCTAAAATCGTGAATTGTGCACCGGGCACAGCCGTCGGTAGTGTGATAACAGTTGTCGCTTGACCGCTCTGATTAAAGAAATCAATAAATTGGTGTAGCGAGAGCTGTGTACCGGCAAATCCACCGTTATTGGCATTTGCCAAAGCGGGAGAAAGGCCGCCAAAGGCTGGATCGGTCTCCCAACTTCCCCCCGTCAGCGTGATATTGTAATTTAACGTCCCGATGCCGGGAATTGTATAATTATTGTTCAGGGATCCAGCCGGCCACGGATTGGCATCCCAATCGAAGGTTATTTGATTCGCTATGGGGCAGATTGCAGCAAGGTTCGGCGGAGTGCCGGCGGTGCGCGTTCCGGTTACGGTAAAGGTCACACTATCGTCGTCATCTTCGGTCGTGCTGCCGTTCCCCGGCGTACTGTCTGTATCAAAATTTGTCTGTGATATGATCTCTGCAAAGTTGGTAATGGTCACGCCATTTGGTGCGGAGACGGTACCGTTAATCGTTATCGAGCGCGTTTGACCAGATGGAATGGACGGGATGGTCCATAAATTTGTGATGTTCGAATAAGTACCGGTCCCGGTTGCGTTTATGAAGTCAAAGCCGGTTGGCAATATATCCCGGACTTGGACATTTGTTTCGGCCGTCGGTCCGCTGTTGGTCACGTTTAGGGTATAGCTGAGTGCCGTTCCGTTGGCAGGGGCGGCATTGCTGACAGTCTTCGTCAGTGACAGGTCGGAGACGGTTGCCCCCGGTGCCTGAAAGGTAAAGTCCGATAGCCCCATATACTGGACGTTTCCTGCTGGATCGCCGCCGGGGCCCTGACCAAAATGATATGTAATCCGAACACGCTCTACTGATATTGCACCCAAGTTTACGTTCACATTGGCAGCTGTGCTAGTGATCCCTACGGCGCCTGTGCCGTGAAAGCCCTGAACACCTGACAATGTTGTCGTGCCCACGGAGGCACCCAAGGTAAAGGTTGCAGGGACGCTGCGAATATTTTGCCAGACACCGGTACCGGTATCATATTCAATCGTCACGCCATCATGTCTTGGGCTGGTATCGCTGCGGTCAACATGGGCCACGGCGAACGCCAAGTTCGTTACATTGGTATCAAACGCATAAATAGTTTCAAAACGGTCATTTGGATCAAAGGTGCTATTGTCCATGGTGTAGAGCAATGTGCCCGTCTGGGACCCAATTGTGCCATTCCAATAGGTCAACATTTCCGGGCCGGGACCATAGAAATTGGTGAACGGCCCGCCATTCGTGATCTGGCTATGGGTGATTGTCACCGTTCTAGGGCCTGCTGTGATAGACGATCCGGTTGCGACTGCGCCAATGCTTCCGGCACCCAGGTTGGTCCAATCTGCGGTAAAAGTTTGCGCGTTTGCGGATGAAGGCGCAACCAGAAAAATTACGGCGGCATACAGGCACAGAAACGCCTTGATCGCCCTATAAAGGCGAACATTGGCTTCGATCATCGGTGATATTGCCCCGCAATTCATGCGCTTCGGTTACGCGAACAGCCTAAATATTTGGTAAATTTTCTGCTATTTTGGCGCGGTTAACGTGATTTTACATCTTTTACGAGAGTTACTCAAATAACTGATATTAAAAGGATAATTATCGGCGTTATTGACTCCAGTCTCCACGCCCCGCCATCCAGATGCTTATCGCCGTGATCGCAGCTGTATCGGCACGCAAGATACGGGGCCCAAGCGAGATGGGAACGGATTGCGGTAGAGAACGGATCGCTGCATTTTCATCGTCCGAAAACCCGCCCTCTGGCCCGATCAAGATTGCTGCGGGTCCAGCATGGGCGACCAGCGCTTTACGAAAACTTCCTTCGCCCTTTTCATCGCTTTCGTGGATACGCTCATCTGCAAAAAATAGATGCCGGTCTTGCGGCCAATCGCGCAACAGCAGCTCCAATTCGTTCAATGCCTCCAGCCTGGGCAGAGCGGTCCGCTCACATTGTTCCGCCGCCTCAATCATATGCGCGCGTAATTTTTCAGTTTTAATCTGGCTGTTTTGGGTGCGGACTGTTCGCACAGGGATCATTTTTGCAATGCCCAGCTCGGTTGATTTTTCCGCGACCCAGTTAAATCGATCTTTTTTGATTGGCGCAGCGCAAAGCCATAGATCGGGGACATTTTCACGCGCGCGTGTTTTGCCATCGATCAGCAATATAAGGTCACGTTTCCCCACAGCGGTTACATGCGCCAGATACTCCCCGGTGCGATCATCAAATAATTTGACCGGGGCGCCCTGTTTGATCCGCATCACTTTCAGCAGATAATGCGCATGGCCGCCGTCCAGCCGAATTTCGGCACCATCGGAAAGTTCCACATCAACAAAGAGGCGAGGAGCGCTGTGCGGCGGATAGGCGGGAGTAGCGGGCATGGGTTGCTCATAACGAATCCGGTTGAGCTCGTCATCCTGAACTTGTGTCACGATCTCATTGGGGCGTTGCAAACTGCTGCCGATCCTTAAACAAGTTCAGGATGACGAATATGGGAAGCCGTTCTATAGGACAGCCATGTCAATCCAGCCGGAATTTGTCCCTGACACCGAATCTAAAGGCCTTATCGGTTTGCTTCCCGTGGCAGCGCGGCCCTATGCTCTTCTTGCCCGCTTGGATCGCCCGATTGGCTGGTGGCTGCTCTTTTGGCCATGCGCTTGGGGTGTGGTTCTACCGGGCGGCGCACTGGAACATTGGGATTTGATATTGTGGCTGCTATTTGGCGCTATTGCGATGCGCGGTGCAGGCTGTGTCTATAATGATATTGTCGACCGCGATCTCGACAAACAGGTGGCACGAACGGCATCACGCCCCCTTGCTAGCGGGGCAGTATCGCTAAAGGCCGCATGGATCTGGCTGGGCCTGTTATGCGGTGCCGGGTTGCTGGTGTGGTATCAGCTAAATCTGTCGGCACGGTTGGCGGCGTTAGGCAGCCTTGCCCTGGTTGCGGCCTATCCCTTTATGAAGCGTATCACCTGGTGGCCGCAAGTTTGGCTGGGTATGGTGTTCAGTTGGGGCGCATTGGTCGGCTGGCTGGCTGTGGCTCCGGAATATTCACACGCCATGATATTTCTTTATATCGGCTCGATTTGTTGGGTGATCGGCTATGACACAATCTATGCGTTGCAGGACCGCGAGGATGATGCGCTCGTCGGTATTCGCTCTAGCGCGCTGCGGCTGGGCGCAAATGTCCGCTTTGGTGTCCTGATCTTCTATGTGCTGGCGATGGTCAGCTGGACGGCAGCGATCTGGGTCATTCGGCCGGATATTCTGGCATTGGCTGCGATGATCCCGTTGGCACTGCATCTGTTCTGGCAGGTTGGCCGTCTGGATGCATCGGATGGCGGCGATGCGTTGCACAAATTTCGCTCCAATCGTTTTGCCGGATTGTTGATGTTTCTGGCTTGTTTGGTTGTCGGCATGGCTTGATGGTCAGAAAATATCGATTGCTGCTTGCAACTGGCTTGATTTCTGGCATCCCTAATTGACCGATTAAACCATGTCCCCGGAGTCTTTGATGAAGAAATGTCTTGCAAGAAACCGGACGCGGCATTGAACGCCGGGATCAACACCATTTTAGCACAGTCAAATACCAAAAAGAGGAAACCCCGAAATGAGCATCGAAAACGCAAAACAGCTAATCTCTCTGGTCACCGAAGATGGCAAATCGATCCTGTCGATTGAACCATGCGAATTGCCGGAACTGAAAGAGCATGAGGTGGTCGTGCAGATGGAAGCGGTGCCAATCAATCCATCTGATCTGGGTCTGCTCACCGCCGCAGCGAACATGGACACCGTGCGCAGTGAAACCGTGGATGGAAACCCGGCACTAGTGGCCGATGTCGATGCCGCGATGCAGCCATTTTTTGCGGGGCGTGCGGGCAAGAAACTGGCTGCCGGTAATGAAGGTGCGGGTACTGTGGTCGCTGCGGGGTCTTCCGATGCGGCACAGGCGCTGATGGGCAAGACCGTTACGATTGTCGGCGGCGAAATGTATCGTACGCACCGGGTGATGCCGGCCGCCATGTGTGTACCACTTCCCGAAGGCGCGGCGGCCAAGGAAGGCGCGTCGCTGTTTGTCAATCCGATGACCGTGCAGGGCTTCCTCAACACGATGCGCGCAGAGGGTCATGAAGGTCTGGTGCACACTGCTGCTGCGTCCAACCTCGGCCAAATGCTTGCCAAGCTATGTGTGAAAGAAGACGTCCCCTTGGTCGCGATTGTGCGCAGCGATGCACAGAAGAAAATCCTCACTGATATTGGTTTAACCCATGTGATCGACAGCACCAAAGACAGCTTCATGCCCGATCTGATCGCGGCTCTGGCGGAAACCGGCGCGACGCTGGGCTTTGATGCGATTGGCGGCGGCAAGATGGCCAGTTATATCCTGACCGCGATGGAGAAGGCCGCTGCGGTTCGCGGTGCGGAATTCAGTGTTTACGGTTCGACGGTCAACAAGCAGGTTTATATCTATGGGCGCCTCGATACCGGCGAAACCATCCTCGGCGGCGGTCTGGGCCTCTATTGGGGCGTCGGCGGCTGGCTGCTCACCCCGCATCTCGAAAAAGTCGGCATGGAACGCATGATGGAAATGCGGATGTACAGCGTCGAAGAACGCAACGGCATTTTCAACAGCGAATATACCAGCGAGATCAGTCTGATGGACATGATCGATCCGGAAATCGACAAGGGGTCTGAGAAGAAAGCGACCGGGGAGAAGGTGCTGGTGAATCCTAGTTTGTAACTAGGCCAGTTTACAATAGAATCGTCACCCCGGACTTGATCCGGGGTCCAGAGCGGCAGAACGCGAACCTTGCGATTGCGGCTCTGGATGCTGAATCGAGTTCAGCATGACGATTATTGGGTTATGGGAGCATCATCGCCAAGCGTGATTTGATCAACCGCCAAAACAACTGCACCCCAAAACCCCGATAGCTGGGTGCATCATCGGGCAGGCGCAATCCAGAAGTCCTGAACCGCGTCTGCGTGCGCATTTCGACAGGTGGTTTCTCAACTCCAAAACGCATCGCATAGGCCGAAATCCAATGGCCTTTGGAAAATTTCAAGAACATTGCCGAATTGCAACAGGACGCCACCATCCGCCGGGTCGGAGCGTCTGGCTTGTTCTGATAGGCCTTCAAAAGATCAGCACCTTGGGTGCATTCAAACCGGTCATCGCGATAGGTTAGATAATGAGTGCCGCCATCTTCTTCACAAACGGGCGACGCGCCAACAAGCGCTTCCAAGTCGCTCGCGCCCGATTGACAATCATCGCAATAACAGACGCCGCTGACGATGGGGCGACCAACGCCCTTGCATTTAACTTTGCCGCATTGGCAGGATGAAATCAGGATGTCGTCGGCCATGTCCCGGATAGTATCTCATCATTCGCGAACCGTCACCCATAACTCACGACCTCAAACTCAATGCCGTTCCAGTCGAAAAAGTAAAACCGCCGCCCGGGATCGTAATCATCATGGCCAAAGGGTTTTAGTCCCGCCGCAGCGACTTTGGCTTCGACCGTGTCCAAATCATCAACGGTGATGCCGACATGGTTGAGCGGTAGGCTCTTGTCATATTGCGGGCCTCTACCGCCATTCGCCGCCTTTACTTCATCGTTGGTATAGAAAGCGATATAGCTCGCGCCCTTACCCGGATTGCCGACGTGGATGGTGTGGCCACCTTGCATTGATGGCCCCTCCCACCGGATCTGCCAGCCGAACAGATCGCGCATCAAATCCGCGCTCCGCTGTGGGTCGCTAACGGTGATGTTGGCATGTTCCAATTGTCCTGTCGTCATCATTCATCTCCTGTGTCTGAAATTTGCCCATCAATTCGCCATTCGGGGAAGCGGCGGTTTTCGCCGCCATAAAACAGGCAGAGGGTATTGTCCGCCGGATCGCGGAGCCGCGCCTCTCTCCAACCCCAGCTTTCATCTGTCGGTTGGGTGTCGAAGGCAATGCCCGTCGCTTCGAGCGCCGCAACGGTTTCATCCAACGCATCACATTCAAAGTAGATCACTGTTGAGGGTGCGCCAATCTGCTCCACGGCATGAATGGAGAATGTCTCTCCGCCTGGTGTTTCAAATCGGGCGTAGCGCGGCGGGGCGTCGACGATCTGGATGAGGCCAAGTGCTTTGTAGAAGGTGACCGACTTGTCATAATCCAGGCACCCGACCGTAACCTGATTGAGTTTCATCGCCGTTTCCAACCACCCAGAAATGGATAACCGGTTTCGTTGCTGCGGCTCATTTTGATATACATGGTGTTACTCCTCTGGTTCAAATGCTGGAACAACTGGAAGCCACTCTGCGTTTTAATTGAACGCTTTAACCGCGGCCCATTTGTCCGTCCTTGCGATTCGTACAACCTCAACCTAAGTTGAGGTCAAGAGATTGTTTTGAGAAAGTTGGAATATGCCTGACACCAAAGCCCTGACCATCGGAGCGCTCGCCGCGCGCACGGGACTCTCCGTTTCCGCGATCCGTTTTTATGAAGAGAAGGGGTTGGTCGAACCGTTCCGTTCATCAGGGGGCCAGCGCCGTTTCCTGCGTTCGGATATCCGGCGGCTATCTTTTGTCCTGATCGCTCAACAACTGGGCCTTAGCATCGGGGAGATCGAAAAGCAGCTTGCAAAGCTTCCCATGGGGCGCACGCCAACCGCCGCGGACTGGCGCAAGATCAGCAAGGGCATGCGAAAGGTGATCGATGCGCGGATTGCGGAATTGGAACGCACGCGGGACAGGCTGGACGGCTGTATTGGTTGCGGTTGCCTAAGCCTAAAAAAATGTGCGCTCTATAATCCAGAGGACCGGGCCGGGCTGAACGGTCCCGGACCCCGATTGGTTTTGGCGGATTAGCGCTCCGGGATACTAGCCGATCGCCACCGGGCTATCATGAAAGATCTTGCGCATCAGCGGTTCAAAGCTTTCCAGCGAATCTACTTCGAAATCCGGATCAAATGCCGGCGCATCCCATTCATCGACCAGCTTAACCGCTAGATCATACCACGGTTCGTCGACCCATTGTTTGCGCATGTCGGTTGGTGCGCCCATATAATGATAATAATGCTCGCCCTGAAAAGCCTGATGATTGCGGATGACGTGATAGCTGTCATCGCTGATATAGGGTCGCATCATTTCCGCAGCAATCGGCCCATGATTGGGGACGTTAACCGCTTTTGCGATATCATGGCAAAGCGCGATCACAATCTCTTCATCACTGGCACCAGCACGGCGGGCAAGCGTTCCCGTCATCAGGGAATGTTGCAACTGGTCACAGGCAAAGCCGAGCGTGTGTTGCTCCAGCGACTTTAGCATATCGATGAAGCGATCCGCGGTGTTTTTAAATTCCTCTTTGTGCGCGGCACCAATAATCTGCCACTCTTCCAGTGTGCCATCCTGCATTTTTGTGAAAGTTGCTTGGCTGGCCATAGTGCTATTCCTTCTTCTTTCGGGCGCATTTGCATCTTGTGTATCATTTTTATGCTGGCATTGTAACTGAGCATCCAATCGTTCGCAAGTTTGTGTTACTGAACTTCCGTCGTGATGGGTTTTGGAGGACTAAGTGTAAAAATAGCGGTCACTGAACAACGACAGGCGGGGTTCGACAGGCTCACCCCTAACGGAGTTAGTACTAAGGTCACTATCAGTCGTTAACCCTGAGCTTGTCGAAGGGTGCCTATAATCTATAAGTGAAGCCGATGGATTTCTACACTTACATTCTGAAATGCGCCGACGGCACGTGCTACACCGGCCATACAGAGAACTTAGAAATTCGGTTTGCGCAACACCAATCCGGCTATTTTACCGGCTATACTTTCAAACGCCGCCCTGTTGAGTTGCTATGGTCACAAGATTTTTCAACCAGAGTTGAAGCGCTGGAAGCGGAGAAGCAGATCAAAGGGTGGACCAAAGCCAAGAAGCAGGCGCTGATCGATGGTGATTGGCAATTGTTGTCCGAATTAGCCCGAAACCATGCTGAACAACGATAAGCAGGGTTCGACAGGCTCACCCCTAACGGATAATTCCTACAATGTTTTCAAATAGTCGCTAATTTTGGCCACAGTCAAGATCGCTGCGTCAGAACCCCTATTGGGCATTTCGATATAGTTCTGTTCAATATCAACCAAATATTCCACAACCGCGTTTTGGGGTTTTCCGCACCAGAGCATGCTGGCCGCCTGCATCAAATAGTTGTCATATTCACTATCGAAATTCGTTTTTTCGGCAATAGATTCCTCATCCAATAACCCAATCGGATCCCAGTACTCCCAACCAATATCCCGAAGCACTGAAAGCTCAATATTGGGGGCGTTAGAATTCGTCAAAAATTCACTCCGCCGCCAGCAATTCTTCCGCCGCATCCAGATCCACCGATACCAGCTGCGAAATTCCGCGTTCGATCATCGTCACGCCGAACAACCGGTGCATCCGGCTCATCGTCACGGCATTGTGGGTCACAATCAAATAGCGCGTATTGGTCTCTGCCACCATCTTGTCGAGCAGATCACAGAAACGCTCGATATTCGCATCGTCCAGCGGTGCGTCGACCTCATCAAGAACACATATAGGTGCCGGATTGGTTAGGAACAGGCCAAAAATAAGTGCCACAGCGGTTAGTGCCTGTTCACCGCCCGACAGCAATGTCAGCGAGGTTAGTTTCTTGCCCGGGGGCTGCGCCATGATCTCCAACCCGGCTTCCAGCGGATCATCGCTGTCGACCAGCTCCAGATGCGCTTTGCCGCCATCAAACAATGTGGTGAACAAGCGTTGAAAATGCTGATCCACTTCTTTGAACGCCGCGAGCAGGCGTTGACGGCCTTCGCGGTTCAGGCTGCCTATGGATCCGCGCAGTTGATTTATCGCCTCGTTCAGTTCCGCACTTTCCTTGGTGGAGGCTTCCCACTCGGTTTCTAGTTCCTGTAACTCATCGGCTGCAACCAGATTAACCGGACCAATACGTTCGCGGCTTAGCGTTAATCGTTCCAACTCCGCCGATTCGGTTTCGGCATGGCCGACGCTATCTTCTTCAAATTCCAATTTTTCGGGTAATACCGGTGCTGGACATTCGAATTTCTCGCCGGAAATTCGGCCCATTTCCACGCGGCGCAGTTCCTGATTTTCGGCGCGCGCTTTCGCTCCGGCGCGTTCTTCGCGCGCCTGGCTGAGAAGCTCGCTGGCGGTGTTCAACCTATCTTCGTGGTCGCGCTGGGCCAATTCGGCGGTTTGCAGCGCAGTATCTTTCTCCGCCACCACCGCATTCAGGGCATCCTGCGCTTCCTGTAATTTCGTCACCTCAACATCGATGACGCGGGGGCGGTCGGCAATTTTCTCGGCTTCTTGCTCAATTGCGGCGGCACGCTTTGTCATTTCCGACATGCGCGCTTCGGCCTCTCCCGAACGGTCTTGCCAGCTTTTCATCTGTGCGGATGCGACTGCTTTTTGCTCTTTTACCTGCGCCAGTTTTTGATCCAGGCCAGACAGAGCTGCTTGCGAAGACATGACTTGCGCGCGCGCTGCATCGCGCTGGTTCTGAAGCGCGGCGCGGGCATGCTCCTGCGCCGCCCCGTCCGGCTGGCTGCCGCGTGCTTTTTGCGCGTCGGTCAGTTCGGTCTCGGCGGTCGCTGCGTCCTCTTTTAGGGCAGCTTCGCGTTCGGACAGACTGGCGGTGCGCTTTTGCAACCATAACAGCGCTTCGTGTGCCTGATCCGCTTCACGCAATATTTGGCGTAATGCTTCTTCGGCTTCTCGCCGGGCATTGCGGGTCTCTGCCAATTGCTGTTCGATTGTGGCAATGGCATCTTGTTGTGCGCTGAGGTCATTTTCCGCCGACGTGACTTTACCCTGTGCCGGGGCAAGCAGGTCCGACAATTCCGCTAGCCGGTTTGCGCGGACCAGACGTGCGGCGCTAGCATTGCCGTCATCGCGCGCGACAAACCCGTCCCAGCGGCGCAGTGCACCGGATTTTGTGACCAGACGCTGCCCGGCTGCTAATATTTGCCCGTCATCTTCGTCCGCCACAAATATCTGTGACAGGCGGCTGTGTAGTTCATCGGGTGCCTTCACCTGATCCAGCAAGCTTTGGGTTCCGGTCGGTGTTGTGGTGGATGCGGGAATGTCCCCGCCGCCCCAAAACCGGTCGCCGTCGCTGCCAATTGCGGCCAACAGGTCATCCCCCAAAGCGGCGGCCAAGGCCCGCTCATATCCCGGTGCTGCTTTGACCCGGTCAATGGCCTTATGTTCGCTTTCCGCTTTTGAAAGTTCGCGGTCGAGCGCGTCATGTTCCGATGTTAGTCCCGCCAGTTCGGCCTTCAGCGAAGCCGCGGTGGATTCTGCCACATCCCGTGCTTCGCTTGCGTCGCTGCGCTGGGCCTCTAACAGGGTAATTCGCGATGCCGTTTCATCCACTTGTTTCTGAGCGGTATCGCGCGTCGTCGTCGCATTGATGAGGGCGGATTTCAGCTCTTCCTCATCGCCCATTTCGGCACGTTCCTGAGTCAGACGTTCCATCTCGACGGCCAAGCGATCGCGGCGTGTCTGTGCCGCCTCCAACGCCGCATCAGCTACCTTGATTTCTGCCTGTATGCGGGCTTCTTCGGCAACGGCCTTGGCGAGTTCAACCTCGCTTTCGCTGGCGGCACGCTCGGCGCGTTCAGCCTGTTTTTCCAGCGCTGGTCGTTCGGCTTCTAACTCTTGCAATTCCTGGGCAAGACGCTCGCCATCCTGCTCCAACTGGCCCAATGCTTCCATCGCATCGCGGGTCAGTTGATCCTCGCGCGCATTGTCGTCTTCAATCCGCTTTGCCTGTGCCTGAAGGTCTAGCAGCCGGGAGCGCAGATTGTCGCGTTCATTGGTCAGGGAGAGCAATTTATGACTGGACTCGCTTGCCTGTTCCCGCGCTTTTTGCAAGTCAGCACGGATCAAGCCCAGCACCCGGGCGCTCTCGTTCTGACTTGCAACGGCGGATTGCTGTTCATTCTGCGCTGCGTTTACCTTGGCCTCGGCGGCTTCTGCTTCGGCTTTGGCGGCATCTGCGGCAGCGGCGGCCTCGCGCCAACGGGCAAAGATCAACCGTCCCTCGACCGTGATGATTTGTCCGCTCAGCTTCTTGTAGCGCGCTGCCTGTTTCGCTTGCCGCCGCAGTGCATTGGCGCGCTGTTCCATGTCACCTAAAATATCGTCAAGCCGGGCCAGGTTTTTTTCTGCGGCACGCAATTTCTGTTCGGCATCTTTGCGCCGCACATGCAATCCGGAAATACCTGCTGCTTCTTCCAACATTTCGCGGCGGTCGGTGGGTTTGGAGGAAATCACATTGCTAATCTTGCCCTGACTTACCAGGGCGGGGCTATGCGCACCGGTTGCGGCATCGGCAAAGATCAGCGCCACATCTTTGGCGCGGACATCGACTCCATTGGCACGGTAAGCCGAACCTGCACCGCGTTCGATCCGCCGAACGATCTCTAGTTCGCTGTCATTGTCACCCACATGGAGCGAGGACACGTCATTTGTTTCGCGTTCGGCGTGCAGGGCAACTTCGGCAAATTGCCGTTCCGGACGATCTTGCGTCCCGGCAAAAATGACATCTTCCATGCCGCCGCCACGCATGGATTTGGCGCTGCTTTCGCCCATCACCCAGCGGATGGCTTCTAACAGATTCGATTTGCCGCAACCATTGGGCCCGACCACACCGGTCAGGCCTTTTTCAATCCGCAATTCTGTGGGATCGACAAAGCTTTTGAAGCCCGAAAGTTTGAGCTTCCTTATTTGCATGTTGTGCTTGCCATGCCGCTTTGTCTGTTACCTGCTTGCAATATATCGCCTCCCCCAGCGATGATGGCCCGTTTAACGCGCGCCGGCTTCTTTCAATTTGCCTTCAACAATTGGCCAGGAGAAACCCTCCACCGTCTTGCCGTTCAATACGAATGTCGGTGTGCCTTCGACATTGAAATCTTTCACAGCTGTCTGGGTCTGGTTCATCAGGGTTTCTGCCGCTGCTTCATCGCTCAGACAGGCTTTTGCCTGATCGGCGGAAATACCGCGTTGCTGAAAAAAGCTAATCAAACCCAGCTCTTCGGCCAGCGAAACAAAGCGTGTGCCGGCGTCGGATTGCAGGATCTGATTATATTTTGCATCGCCCAAACCTTGTGCTTTCGCGAACATATCTTCCTGATTGCTCAGCGCTTGTTTGGTCAGCGCGAAATAGGGTGCGGGTCCACCGCATTGAGACAGAATGGCGGCAGAGAGATCGAGCGGATCGCGAACAAAGTTGCGAACCTCAAAACTAACGCGGCCGGAATTGACATAATCATCGCGAATGGAATCAAACGCCTGTTCGCCGAAATCCTTACAATGGGAACATGTGATCGACATAAACTCGATCAATTTTATCGGAGCGTCCGGATTGCCCATCACAAAACCGCCTGCATCGGATTTACTAACCGTGTTGGACCATTGCTGTCCTTCCGGCGCCGGGATTGCGGCAATAGCTTCGCCAGATGCCGCCATATCGGTTCCAGTCGCACCGCCGCCGCATCCGGTTAGCGCCAGCGCTAGGGCGATCGGGGCGAGGTAAAGTGATTTATTCATAGATAATTTCCTGATATTTCGATTGTCTGAATATTTATTTTGGCAATGCCAGCATATATTTTTCCAAAGCTTGCCAGCTATTTACATTTGGTACCAGCTTGTCGTTGCGCGAAAATCCCGGGGTTACAGGGACTTTCAGCGCAATCGAAAATTCGCGCATTCCCATGATCAGATCAAGCGCCGCCTTGTCATCCAGGCAGGCATTGATCTGAGCGTTCGAAAAGCCGCGCTTGTTCATGAAGCCGTATAGGTTTCCGGCCTTTGCAATTTTTCGCATTCTTTCCGGCGCTGTACCTTCGCGGAACGAATTTTTCACGTCCGCTGAGGCAGAGTTGACGGCGCCCGCCCAGTTGCTTTGGGCCGCCAAAAGAGCGCGATGGTTGCCAAAAAACTTTGTCCTGCCACCACAGCGGGCCAGCATGGCCACTGTCAGATCAAGCACGTCCCTTGGAGAATTACGGATCTCAAAGCTGATATGGCCTTTTTGAACAAAATCAGATCGCAATTTGTCGTGGGACTGGCGTTCAAAATAGGAGCAGCCGCCGCAGACATAGCTCATATATTCCGCGATCCGGTGCTTCGCCAGCGGGTTGCCTAGAACATATCCGCCCTTTTTCGACATCGTAACCCGTTTCGTCCAGTCGGTTTGCTGCGCGGATGCGGGCGCGGCAACAACCAGTGCCGCTCCTGCTGCCAGTGAAGCAAAATACGCCGCTCCGGTTTTCATTGCTCGTCCTTCTCAATTTTGGCGGTGGGTTTTTCGTTGCCACCAATCTTTCCTGTGATTTTGATGCCTATTTGCGGAGCCGGATCGGCATTGGCAATACCCGAGGCCAGAGATTCCAGCACCCTGTTCAATTCCGGGTCACCAATATCACGCAGGCTGTCGCCTAATTCTATCGGAGCGGGCTTTAGCGAAGGCGGCGCTGGGACCCGCTTTTCCTTTGTTTTTTCTGCGTTTATTGCGCCTTGCCTGAATCTCACCTGACTGATTGCGCGATAGCCAAAGAAGCGGTTCACTCGCTCAATAATCTCTGGTGTAATATGTTGCATCAGGGTTGAATGTGCGCCTGAGACCAGCAGATGCAGGGTCCCGCCTTCTTTTTCGCCGCGCGGAAAGCGTATTGATTCGGGCAGAGATACATTGGCATAGCGCTCTCCGACAATTTCCGGCCAGCGGCTCACCACGGAACTTTGAATGAAACCGAAGCGGCGAAACGCCGCGCGGCCAATTTCCGGCATCAAGTCAGAGATACTCCGCGCTTCGCCGCCGCGTGGGCGCTTGTATTTCTGCGCATATTTCTTTGATTTGCCGCTATATTGGCGCGACCTGGCATTGAGTGAAGCCGCGGCTTTTCGCTTTCCACCTTTTTGATCTGGAGTATTTTCCTTCGCCATAGCGTCCGACCATGGCATAGGCAGCCTATGGGCGTCGATATGTTTGCAAGTAAAACGCGAAAAACTTCCACCAAAATCAGTGCACATTATGTGGATAACGCCCGGGATTTGCCTTGGCGTGTCGCGCCGCAAGATTCAAAGCGCGGAGTTTTGCAAGATCCCTACCATGTTTGGCTATCGGAAATCATGCTTCAGCAAACCACGGTCGGCGCTGTAAAACCCTATTTCGAAAAATTCACCCGGCGCTGGCCAACGGTCGCCGATCTGGCGGCTGCGGATCAGGCCGACATATTAGCAGCATGGGCTGGATTGGGCTATTATGCGCGGGCCCGAAATTTGCACAAATGCGCGAACCATATCACCGATAATTTAGGCGGACAATTTCCGCCGAAGGAATCTGAATTACGAAAACTTCCGGGGGTTGGTCCCTATACCGCTGCGGCGATCGCGGCGATTGCCTTTGGCGCGCGCGCGGTCGTCGTCGACGCGAATATAGAACGTTTAGCGGCACGGTTATTTGCGATTGATACGCCGCTGCCCAAAGGGAAGGCCAAGATTTATGACGCTATGGACGCGCTCACGCCGGAACATGGTGCTGGTGATTTTGCGCAGGCCTGTATGGATATGGGCGCGACCATTTGTACCGCCAAAAATCCAAAATGTGGGATATGCCCGGTACAGGATGACTGCGCCGCTGATAAACTTGGCGACGTTGAACGCTTTCCCGTTAAACCGCCCAAAAAGGCAAAACCGATCAGGAAAGCACGCTTTTTCTGGGTAGAACGGGATGGAAATTTATTGCTCACCACACGGCCAGCGAAAGGCATGTTGGCAGGCATGCGAGCGCTTCCCGATGATGACTGGTCCGCGTCCCAAGATGGCAATTGCAAAGCTCCGATGGACGCAGAATGGGAAATTGAGGAAAATATCATTCAGCACAGCTTCACCCATTTTTCGCTTCAGGTCGATCTCGCAATTCACAGCAGCACCAATCCGGTTATTGACATCAGTGACAATATCTGGTGGCCTTTGGATCAACTAGCCGAAGCCGGATTGCCAACTTTATACAAAAAGGCTGCCTTGTGGGTAGCCAAGAGGAGCCTGAAATAATGACCATGACCGACAAAAAGCCAATGATGCCCAATCTCAGCCGCCGTTCTGTATTGGGCAGTTTGGGTGCGAGCGCGCTGTTGGCGGGAGTCCCGCAATCGGTATTTGCCCGGTCGCTAGCAAGGACGCCGCCCACTTTCCCTGGATTGACGAAGATCATCAATGATTATGTCGCGGAAAAGAAAGTCGCGGGGATGCTTGCCGCCGTCGGCTTTGGTCAAGAAAATCCGCAGGTCATTTCTGCCGGTAGCCTGGTGCTTGGCGGGGACAAACCCGTTGATATGGATACGCTGTTCCGGATGTATTCGCAGACAAAACCAGTGTGCGGCATGGCCACGATGATGCTTATCGAAGATGGCAAGCTGACATTGGATCAACCGGTTTCCGATATATTGCCGGAGTTCAAGGATATGCAGGTTCTGGTCGAGCCAGAAGGTGCGCTCGACAAAACGGTCCCGGCAAAGGAACAGATTACGATCCGGCAATTGCTGACGCACACGGCAGGTCTGGGCTATACGATCATCTCGAAAGGCCCGATCCAGAAAGCATATCTGGACAACGGTATCACGCCGGGGCGGGTTAGCCGTATGCCCATCCCCGGTTTGGACGCAGGGGAGCCAACCCCGGATATCAAAACCTTTATCTCGCGGTTGGCAGAGTTGCCGCTTGTTTATCAACCCGGTTCGATCTGGAGCTATTCGCTTAGCCACGATGTGCTGAGCTATGTGATTGAGACCGTGTCCGGCAAGCCGTTAGATATATTCTTGCAAGAGCGCATGTTTGGCCCGCTGGGCATGAAAGATATGTTCTATCAGCTTCCTGACGACCGCAAAGGCGACATGGCGGACAACTATGCTCCATTTGGCGGTACACTCTTGCCCATCGATCCAGGTGCGACCAGTATTTATCTCGACAAACCTGCCTTTGCCTTTGGCAGCACGGGTTTGGTCGGAACGGCGAGGGACTATGACATATTCCTGAAGATGATCGTCGGCTTTGGTCAGGTCGGCGGCGTCCGGGTGATGAAACCGGAAACCGTGAAGCTTGCCATTTCCAACCTGTTGCCGGAAAGCGCAAGCACCAAGGGGACCTGGGTCGCGGCTCACGGTTTTGGTGCCGGTGGCCGATCGGGCCTCGGCACGGCGGCTAGTCCAGCTGGAACATTTGGGTGGGGCGGTGCAGCCGGCACCTCTGCATTTGTCGATACGGTGCGCGGTTTGAGGGCAGGCGGCTATACCCAATATATGCCGTCCAACACCTATCCGTTCCAATCCGATTTTCCGAAATATGTGTATCAGGACTTGCTAGGTGCAGCGGCCGCTGGAAGCGGAAAAACAAGCTGATGAACCAGATCGTCCCTGCTTTTGCCGGCGGCACCATGGACCGCGCCGATCAGGTACGGGTAGATCCCGAAAAACTGCGTGCTGCAATGATGAAGCCAAGCGCGCGGCTGTTGAAGCTGGATGGTTTGAACCCGGTCTTTGATGATATCGGCGAACTGGCGTGGGGCGCAGCTTACGAAGCGTCCCCCGACAATGATTTACTGTTGCTGGGCATGGACGGGGAAACCCCCTGTTTCGCGGAGCTAAATGGTGCCGGAAGTGCGGGACCGGCGGCGGACCCACACTTGTGGCAGGCCTTGGGAGCGCTGCCACCGGATCAAGCGGCCATTTATGCCACCGCGCGCAGTCTGGTCGATTGGCATGCACGCCATAGATATTGTGCGAATTGCGGTCGGGAAACGATCTCACGCAAAGGCGGCTGGGCACGGCATTGCGACAAGGACGAAGACGGATGCGGCGCAGAGCATTTCCCCCGTACAGACCCGGTAGCGATCATGCTGGCGGAATGCGAAGGCAAGGTGTTGATGGGCCGGCAACCAATGTTCCCGCCCAAACGTTTTTCCGCGCTGGCGGGTTTTATCGAACCGGGTGAGAGTATCGAAGGCGGCGTCAAACGCGAATTGTGGGAAGAGGCAGGGATCAAGGTGCGCGATATACGCTATGTGGCCAGTCAACCGTGGCCGTTCCCGTCATCGCTGATGATTGCCTGTACCAGCCGCACCGATGATCCGGAACTGACTCTCGACACAACTGAGATTGAGGAAGCAGCCTGGTTCAGCTTGGATGAAGTAAAGTCCGCCATGAACGGCGACGACAGCGCCCCCTTCATCGCACCGCCCCCCTTTGCAATTGCGCATGATTTGCTTAAAAACTGGATGGATGAGCAGGAGTAGTAGGTTTTAGGTTGTCCGCTTTATTGCGGAAGTGGACGTTGGTCGCGGCACGTCCCTTAAAAGCTACGTCCCTAAAGAGAATGTGCCGCTCGACTTTGCGGCACGCGATATGGACCATTGCGAGGCACCGATTTAGACGCAAGCAGGCGCGCAATCGGTTGTTAGCATTATGACGGCGCCGGACATCGTAACTGTTCTGTGTGAATTTGGACCGCAGTTCCAACGTCTCTTTTTTTGCCAAAAACGGACGTGAGCGCTGGCATGGTGCGCAATTCTAAAAATACAATTTGCTTGCCATGTGTATTGCTGTATTAATACGGAGGTACATCTATCTATTTACTGACTTGCAAGGTGCTCTTTCATGATGCGACATTTTTCACTCCTACTCGTTCCGGTTCTAGTCCTGACGTCTCACGCTCAGGCTTCTGCAGAAACAGCACTCGGTTCGACTGCGACCGCTGCGGTAACACATGATGTAAAGAAGGCGCGCATTGATCGCCTTGCACCGAAATGGCTGGCGGAATCAAATGTACCGAGTGTGGCGATTGCATGGTTGGAAGATGGTGAAGTCGTCTGGACCGCTGTTTATGGTAGTCAATCAGAAGGCCGGCCGGCGGACCGAGAGACACTTTACAATATAGCTTCGCTGACCAAGCCGTTGGTTGCAGAAACGATTTTGCGACTTGCCAACCAGGGTGCGATTGATCTTGATGAGAGCATGTCCAATGCTTGGGTTGATCCCGATATTCTTGGCGATCCGCGCCACAAATTGCTGACGCCGCGCATTGCTTTGCAACATCGCACAGGTTTTCCAAACTGGCGTTATCAGACAGATAACAAACTAATATTCAAAACCGATCCGGACACACGGTTTGGATATTCGGGCGAAGGTTTCAACTATGCCGGTCGCTTCATCCAAAGTAAGTTGAAAAAGCCGTTCGAAGAACTGGTGGCAGAAACCATTTTTCGTCCCTTCGGAATGGACAGCACAAGTTTTACCGAAAAACCATGGTTCACCGGGCGTCTTGCGGTACCGCATGGATCAGATGGAAAGCCGCTAGAACGGTCGATACGCAAAGAATGGAATGCAGCAGATGACGTGCATACAACCATCGGAGACTATGCCCAATTCATGGTTTCGGCGCTCGGTGGCACAGAGCGGGATTCCACGCTATCTGAAGATAGGTTTCATGTTCGAGATAATCAGGCGGGCGGATTCTGCGCATCTGGACGAATAGAAAAGGCGGTTTGCCCGACTGTCTTGGGTTTCGGGCTAGGATGGACTATTTTTGGAAGCGAAGCTGAGCCAATAATAATGCATGGCGGGGGAGATGCGGGCGAACATACATTAGCGTTCTATTCGCCGACCAAAAGACAAGGCGCCGTCATTTTTACGAATGGTGCCAACGGACAAAAAGTCATTC
>CALKXX010000064.1 GCA_938003725.1 uncultured Sphingomonadaceae bacterium
CTCACCGGTCATGAGGACAAATGGAATATCCGTACCGAGGCACTGTTATTTGCCGCTGCACGTGCGGAACATAGCCATAAATTGATCCGGCCTGTGCTAGAAAATGGCACATGGGTCATTTGCGATCGGTATATTGACAGCAGCCGCGCCTATCAAACTGTCAGCGGCGTTCTGAGCGATGCAGATATTCGGTCCCTTCACGTACTTGGGAGCGGGGATTTGATGCCGGACCGCACATTTGTGCTTGATCTCCCGGAGGATGTAGCCGCGAAGAGAGCAGCGGCGCGAGATCGCGGAGATAGCGATAGAATTGGCGGCCGTGATGCGTCCTATCACCGTGATGTCATGTCCAATTTCCGGAGCTATGCGGAAGCTGAACCCGACCGTGTTCGGCTCATTGATGCGGCTCTGCCAACGGAAGAAATCACCAAAAACTTGCTGCACAACCTGTCCGATTTGATAAACTGACGTCATGACATCATTTCTGGGGCATGAAAAACAGCAACAAGTATTTCTAAACTCCTTCGCAAAAGGCACGCTCCATCATGCGTGGATTCTGGCCGGAAGGAAAGGATTGGGGAAAGCTGGGTTTGCGGGGCAAGCCGCACAGTTTTTGCTGGATTCTCATAATGATCCAAAAGACTTTTCGGTTGGCGAAGATAACCAAGCAGCCAGCCTGTTAACCGCCGGATCTCACCCTGACTTTCGATTGATCAGGAGGGGCGCAAAGGGCGACAAAGAAGAGAAAAAGGCGCGTGATGGCGGGGTTGATGTTCTCGAAGAACATGAGCTAGCGAGAAACATCAAAATCGCGCAGATACGCGGTTTACAACCGTTGTTCGCGACGCAGCCTGCGATATCAACCTACCGCGTAGTTGTGATCGACGCGATTGATGACCTAGAGCGTGGCGGCGCTAATGCTCTGCTAAAGAATCTTGAGGAACCTCCTAAAAATACGGTATTTTTAATGGTCAGCCACGCACCCGAACGGCTTTTGCCAACCATAAGGTCGCGTTGTCAGATATTACGGTTTGATCCACTGACTGACGATCAAATGGGTACTATTTTGTCTCAAAAAATATCCAGGGTTGATCATTCCGAGTTACAGGCGTTGATCACAGCAGGGGAGGGCTCCCCTGGACAGGCATTGCAATATGTTGATGCTGGCCTTGGCGAATTGGAGCAGATTGCAAATGATATTATGCGGGGCGGCGATCGCAACAACATATTGAAAAGCGATCTGGCCCGCAAGCTGTCTCTAAAAGCAGCAACACCCCGCTATCGGGCTTTTCTAGCCCGTGCGCCTAGTATGATGGCGCAGTATATCAAGGCGAGTAACTCTGCCAAGAATATTGCGGCGGTCGAGAAATGGCGCGAGGCAACATATCTAGCGGCTATGGCGGGACCAAAGGCGCTTGATAATCAAGCAGTTGTCTTTCAATTGGGCACGTTGATGGCATCGCTTGCCGAACACAACCACCGCGCATAAAAGAGCGCAAATCATCGAATTCTTTCCGGATTCGGAATAAAGGTCCGCAATGTCAGAACCCTATTATATCACCACAGCCATTAGTTATCCCAATGGGCCGCCACATATCGGACACGCCTATGAAGCGATAGCGGCCGATGCGATTGCGCGATTCCATCGATTGATGGGCTACGATGTAAAGCTGATCACCGGTACCGATGAGCATGGCCTGAAAATGGTTCAAACCGCGCGGGATGCCGGCAAACAAACTATAGAGCTAGCGGATGAGATGTCTTCTTATTTCATTGAGATGTGCGACAAACTTAACATCGATCATGATGGTTTTCGAAGAACCAGCGAGCCTATGCATCACGAAGCTAGCAAGGCGCTCTGGAAAGCGATGGAGGCCAATGGCGACCTATATCTAGACCGCTATGAAGGTTGGTATTCGGTTCGTGACGAGGCATTTTACGGCGAAGAAGAACTAATCGCTGGTGAGGGTGATGAAAAATTGTCGCCCCAGGGGACACCGGTGGAATGGACCGCCGAGGAAACATGGTTCTTTAAACTCTCGAAATATCAAGATAAGTTACTGAAATTATACGAAGAACATCCAGAGTTTATCAAACCGGATAGCCGCCGGAACGAAGTGATGCGCTTCGTAGAGAGTGGCTTGCGCGACCTGAGTGTTTCACGAACAAGTTTTGATTGGGGCGTGAAGGTTCCGGATTCTCCGGAACATGTCATGTATGTCTGGGTAGATGCGTTGACGACCTATATGACCGGTGTTGGTTTCCCCGATACCAGCGGTGAGTTTGCGAAATATTGGCCAGCTGATGTACATTTGATAGGCAAGGATATTGTGCGCTTTCACGCCGTCTACTGGCCTGCGTTTCTGATGAGCGCTGATCTACCACTGCCCAAACAGGTTTTTGGACACGGCCATCTTTTGAGCAGAGGGGAGAAGATGTCCAAATCGTTGGGCAATGTTGTCGACCCGATGGTGTTGGCCGAACAATATGGCGTCGATCAACTCAGATACACGCTTCTTGCCGATGTTCCCTTTGGGAAAGATGGTTCCTACTCGGCAGAAGCAATCGTAACCAAATCAAATGCCGACTTGGCAAATAACTTTGGCAATTTGGCGCAAAGAAGCTTGTCGATGATTGCAAAAAATTGCGATGGAAAAGTACCCGACGCTTCTGAAAAAACTGATTCAGAAGAGCAGCTTATAGTGGAATTGCAGAAATGCTTTGAAGACGTGAAGGCGCATATGATGAGCGGAGAATTGGCTATCCATTCTGCGATAGACATATTGCGAGAGCGTCTAAGCGCAACAAATCAATATTTTGCCGATCAGCAACCTTGGGCACTTAGGAAAACCGATCCCGCCCGTGCAGATACGGTATTATATTATACTGCTGAATCGATCCGCAGGCTTGCTATTATGCTAAGTTGGATAATCCCGGAGAGCTGCGGAAAAATGCTGAATTTATTGGCACAACCGGAAGACAAACGCGCGTTCGATAATGTTGAAGACTTTATAGAAGCTGGCCTACCACTGCCTTCGCCGTCGGCTATATTTCCTCGTTTGGATCAACCTGAACCAGAAGCGAAGGGCTAGTATATGCTTGTCGATAGTCACTGCCATTTGAATTATGAAGGCTTGATTGAAGATCAGGTTAATGTGCTGAACCGGGCGCGTAACAGCGGCGTGACAGCTATGTTGAACATCTCCACCCGGGAAAACGAATGGCGAGATATTGTCGCAACTGCCGAGCGGGAAGACGATGTCTGGGCAAGTATCGGCATTCATCCACATGAAGCGGATGCGCATCCCGATGTTGATCTCGCTAAACTTGTTGGGGAAGCCAGGCATGAGCGCGTGGTAGCAATTGGTGAGACGGGTCTGGATTACTATTACGATCATAGTGACAGAGACCGCCAAAAACAGAGCTTCCGCACGCATATTAAGGCAGCTCGCGAAACTGGACTGCCCATCATTGTCCACACCCGTGACGCCGAAGCAGACACCGCGTTAATAATGGCGGAAGAGATGGAGCAGGGCGCTTATACCGGAGTAATTCACTGTTTCACCGCTAGCAGAGATTTTGCTTATAAAGCATTGGATTTGGGGCTTTACATCTCGATTTCGGGCATAGTGACATTCAAAAATGCAAAGGATCTGCAAGCGACGGCCAGCGAGCTTCCTTTGGACAGACTGCTTGTGGAAACCGATGCTCCGTTTCTTGCGCCAGTACCGCACCGCGGCAAAACCGGCGAGCCGGCATTTGTCGCTGATACAGCCCGGTATCTGGCCGATCTGCGCGGCGAAGACTATGACGTTCTGTGCGACACGACAGCGCAAAATTTCTATCGCCTGTTCGGCAAGGCGCGCCCTTGACACTGAAATTGACCATATTGGGATGCGGCACATCTGCCGGGGTCCCACGTATCGGCAATGATTGGGGTGATTGTGATCCGAATGAACCAAAAAACCGGCGGAGCAGGGTGTCGATACTGGTGGAATCTCCCACTACGCGGATATTGGTTGATACATCTCCCGACCTTCGCACACAGTTTCTAGCGAACCAGATTGACTATGTTGATGCGGTAATCTGGACCCATGATCATGCCGACCATTGCCATGGGATTGATGATCTGCGGCAAGTTTTTCACCGGAAACGCGAGCCGATCGCCGGTTATGCGCGGGCGTTTGCACTAAACAGCCTGCAACAGCGTTTTTCCTATGTTTTTAAGGGTCATAAATATTATCCAACTATCGTCGAACCGAATGAATTGATGGATCAGATGATGATTGGTGACATATCCGTAAAGACTGTCGATCAACCGCATGGCGGTATCACATCTGCTGGTCTGAGATTCGAGTCTGGTGGAAAGTCGATTTGTTACGCGACCGACTTTGGTGAGGTTACAGAGGAAATGCGGCTGTTATTCAGTGGTTGTGATATATTCGTTGTTGATGCCTTGCGCGACAAGCCGCATCCCTCCCATGCGCATCTCGCTATGACATTGGAATTGATCGCGAATGCGAAGCCGAGCCGCAGTTTGTTGACACATATGGATAAATCGATGGACTATCAGAACTTGAGATCACGATTGCCCGATCATGTCCATCCTGCCTATGATGGGCTCGTGGAGCGAGTTTAGCGATGACGGAAGATCAAAATATCAGCCTGGTTTGGGGAATTGGCGCTTTGGTGCTGGTTCTGGGCGCGTTATTTTCTCGCCGTATATCGATGGGTGAAATGCTAAAAACTACATTGGCATGGTTAGCCATTTTTGCGGTCTTCGTGGTTATATTTTCTTACCGTCACGAACTGAGCGCCGTTTGGGATCGTGTTTCAGGAGAAATCACTGGCGCCAATAATCAAAAGATTGTCGGTAAAACGCTACGCATACAGCAATCGGATGACGGTCATTTCTGGGCCAATGCAGAAGTGAATGGCAATGAGATCAGTTTTCTTATTGATAGCGGCGCGACAAT
>CALKXX010000065.1 GCA_938003725.1 uncultured Sphingomonadaceae bacterium
GGATCGCCGCCCGAGAATAGTCCAACACCGCCGGTGATGGTGGTGTCGCTAAAGAACCCTTGATTGAACAGGTCATATGTGGCCGAAAAACGCGGCAAGATGACTGTTTCCAAACTGCTAAATGGGACGCTGTTGGAAAACCCGAAGCGTTGCAGGAATAGAGGGTTGTTACGAGGAACACCTACACCATCATATAATTGCACACGCACGCCGCCGGTCAGGCTCAACTGATCAGTGGCCTGCCATTCGTCCTGAACAAAGAAGGAATAGATTTGCCGGCTGAAGGTCGCGCTGGCATCATTGATGTCACCGGTTGCCGATGCGGCGATCGTCGCGCCGCCATTAAATCCGAAACGTCCACCCACGATCAAATCATCAGCGCTCGCAAAAACGCTGGAACGATTACCGCTGGCGACAACACCATTTTGGAAATCAGTTAGGTTACGGAAGAAAATCGATCCGGTCGCATTGATTGCGAACAGGTTAAAGACCTCCAGATCATTCAGTTCCGCACCGATTTTGATTTTGTGATCATCGGCGTCGATATTCATCAGGAACCGGGCTTGGTCGATCTTGGTATCGAGCTGGTTAGCGGAACGGAAGATTCCGGGGCCGGTGGAAAGAAGGCCATTTTCGCTTGGCCCTTGAACGCCGACGACTAGCCGGGTGATTGGCGGATCGTCTTGCGCTTCACCGCCGCCAACTGGCCCTTGTTGGTCACCAACTTCTGCGCGGGACACGCGGAGTTCGGTCGAAATCCGGTCCGTCCAGTCGGAATAGAGGCGGAGTGAATAATAATCCGAAATCGTGCCTTCATCTTCAAAGCTGTTCAGGCCGGTCAAGTTATTGGTGCCGGTATCCGATTCAACATTGGTTTCTTCCAGACGTTGGTAGGTCGCCTCAAGCCGGTGATCGTCCGTAAGATAGGCATCTAACCGGCCGAAATAACGGACACTGGTTTCGGGCAGGGTCTGCGGATAACCGCCAACATCCTGACCATAAACTGTGTTGGCAATATTGGCGAATTGATCGAACTGAGCTTGTGTTACAAAATCAGCATCGGTGGCAAAACCGCCGCCGGCTGGACCGAACTCATTGGCATTGCCCAGATCGGTTTCTTCATAACCGGCAAAAAAGAACAGGCGGTCAGGAATGATCGGACCCGATAGCGTCGCGCCCCAGCGTTTCTCGGAAAACGGCGCTACAACCGATCCGGTATCGCCTGCTTCATCCCCGCGTAAATCATCATTTGTGAAGGTATAGAAAGCAGAACCGTGGAACGTGTTTTCACCGGATTTGGTCACAACGTTGATGGCGCAACCGGTAAAGTCGGAATATTCAACGTCAAAAGGCGCGAATTCAACAGAGGTTTGTCGGATTGCATCAAATGGGATCGGGAACGTGTTACGCGATGCTGATGGCGTACCGTTCAAACCAAAAACGTCAGATTGCACGATCCCGTCGACGGTAAAGGTGTTGGAGCGGTCATTGCCGCCCAGACAGCTGATCCTGTCTACCTCGTTATTTCGGTCAAGGCTGACGCGCGGGTCGATACGAATAATATCGGTTACATTGCGCGTGATTGACGGAAAGCCTTCAAGAGATTCCAGATCAAAGCCGCGTCCTGGACCAACGGCCAATTGCGCCGCTTGTACGCGAGCACCGGTGACGACGATTACCGATTCATCGGCGTTGGCCGTCAGCCCGAATGTCAGGCGCAAATTGCCGCTGACGTTCAGCGATCTGTTTTCAATCGTTTGACCTTCATACCCTTGAGCGGTTGCGGTGACGGTATATGGACCGCCAGCGACAAGACCCTGTGCACTGAAGTTACCACTGCCGCCAGCGGTAACCGTGCGGCTTGAACCTGTACGCGTATCAAGGATGGTGACGGTTGCGCCGGGGAGCGGGTTACCGTCCGCGTCTTTTACCGAGCCTTCAACGCCAGAAGTAATTTGCTGTGCAGATGCAGGACTTGCCAACATGCCCGCGGTGGTCAGGCTAACAACGCTTGCTGCCAAAAGATATTTCAATTTCATGATTGCAATTCCCCAATGTGAATCAAAAATTTAGGTAAAACAACGACTATACAGGTTGGCGCGATGTGATTGCGCTCTTTATATCCCTGCCTCTCAAAGGCTGCCTTAGATCTGTAAAATGACAGTTTCGTCTCAACCGCAACGAGTTTTTCCGGTGCAGTAGGGATTAGTTTTTATCCACAGGTTGTGAAATTCAGCGATTATGCGCTTCTGGGTGCGGTCGATGCTGTTACATCTTCCGCTATCTTATTGATTCATATTCTGAATCGCGTTCATCACCTTTTCAAACTCTTCACCGCTGGTTAGATTTGACTGTTGCGAATTTGCCACGATGTCGGCGTGACTGGCAGAGGGCTTCACGAATCTATCGTGCATGGGGCTGACTTGATCGGCGAAAACTTGAATGACCGACTCGGCGGTGCGACCGCGTTCGTTTACATCTCTCTGCAATCGCCGGGTAAATCGTGTGTTCCGATCACATTCGACAAAGATTTTCAGATCGAACAACTTGCGCAACTGTTCATTCTGAAAAATCAAAATTCCATCGACCAAGATGATCGGACGTGCCTCCATATGTTCCGTTTCCGATTTTGGCATATGTGTCGGAAAGTCATAGAGCGGTCGATCAATGGCCCGACCGGCCTTAAGCTGCGCTAAATGTGCGGTCAATTTTTCAAAATCAACCGCGTTGGGATGATCAAAATTTTTCCCGCCTTTGCCCTCTGGCGCATCCCCCAGGCCAAAGAAATAATCATCTTGGGGCAGGATCACACATTGGTCCGCACCCAATTTTTGTAATATCCGCCGGGCAAGTGTTGATTTTCCGGAACAACTGCCCCCGCAAATCCCGACTGCGCTATATTTTATGGCCGGGCCATCAGGCAAGGCCAATTTCCCGCAAACGTTCGAGCAAATAGGCATGTGCGGTGATCGGTTCGGGGTATAAATCAGGATGCTGTGCATCGACACATTGGGGCAAGGTTTCAATTAAGTAGTCTGGCCGAAAGTGAAGGAAGAATGGCATTGAGTAGCGAGAATGTCCGCGCCGTTCGGGCGGCGGATTTACAACTCTGTGTGTCGTGGAAGGCAAGCGATTATTGGTCAACCGTTGCAGCATATCACCAATGTTTACCGCCAGTTCCCCCGGTCTAGGCGTCACGGCGCGCCAGTTTCCGTCTTTGTCCCTTAGCTCCAGGCCCGCCTCTTCGGCGCCAATCAGCAGCGTGATGGTGTTGATATCCTCATGCGCTGCGGCACGCACAGCCGGCGAATTTTCGGGAACCGGGGGATAATGGATCAGGCGCATCACGCTGTTCCCATTCGCAACCCTATTATCAAAGAAATCAGGACTAAGTTCCAGATAACGGGCAATTGCGGCGAGTATGCGTGACCCCGCTTTGTCAAATGCAGCGAACATCTCTGTAAAGGTTTCCCGAAACCCATTCATTTCGCTGGGCCAGATATTGGCGCTCATATATTGTTCGAACGGATGACCATTTGGCAAGTCGCGGCCGATATGCCAAAATTCTTTCAGGTCGTGGACCGTCTGATCCTTGGCCACTTCGGTTCCGAAAGGTGTATAGCCACGCGCACCGCCACCGCCGGGGATATGATATTTTCGCTTGATATCTTCGGTGAGGGAAAAAAATGTTCGTGACATTTTTTCCGCGCGCGCGATTAGCTCGGCTGAGATCCCGTGGTCCGACACAATTGCAAAGCCCCAATCGGAAAAGGAGCGGCCGATAGCCTGGGCAAAGACATCTTCGTCCTGGTCTGCCATGGCCAGTGAAACGGAGGATAATATGCTATTGTCTGTCATGGCATCAACATGTGCCTTCAGCCATAAGATAGCAAGATGCCAGCAAGGGCAGCACTCATCAAATTCGCGAGCGAACCGGCAGCCAGCGCGCGCAGTCCAAGTTTGGCGATAACTGGTCTTTGGTTGGGCGCAAGTCCTCCGGTAACCGCCAGCTGAATGGCGATGCTGCTGAAATTTGCGAAGCCGCACAGGGCAAAGATGACGATGGCATTGGTGAGCGGCGAGATTCCGTCAGCTGCTTTGCCCAGCTCAATGAATGCAACAAATTCGTTGAGAACGACTTTGGTGCCAAATAGCCCGCCAGCGCGCAGTGCCTCTTCCCAAGGGACGCCGAGCAAATACATGATTGGTGCGAAAATATAGCCGATAATCTGTTGAAAGCTGAGCTCAGGCATTCCGAACCAACCACCGACCCCGCCCAATAGACCATTTGCCAGCGCGACCAGTGCGACAAAAGCCAGGACCATCGCCCCCACCGCGACGGCCAGTTTTACGCCCGTTTGCGCGCCCATAGCGGCGGCCATGATTAGATTTGCCGGTTTCTCGTCTTCATATTGTGCCGCCACGACCAGTTCTTCGGGCGCGGCATCATCCGGATTATCAGGCATGATGATCTTCGCCATCATGATACCGCCGGGTGCAGACATGAAAGCGGCGGCCAGCAAATAGTCGATCCGAATGCCCATCGCGGCATAGGCCGCCAGAATTGTACCGGCGACACCGGCCATGCCCACGCTCATGACCGTGAACAATTGGGACTGGGTCAGGGTGGCCAGATACGGGCGGATAACCAGCGGCGATTCAGATTGCCCGACAAAGATATTCGCAGCGGCGCAAAGCGATTCCACTTTGGAAATACCGGTAATTTTTTGGATAGCGCCGCCAACCCATTTGATGATGAATTGCATGATATTGAGATAGTAGAGGATCGAAATAAGCGCAGAGAAAAAGATGATGACGGGCAGGGCAGCAATTGCAAAGCTGTTCCCGCCAACCTCCGGGCTAGCAAGTGGTCCGAAAATGAAATTTGTTCCAGCCGAGGCATATCCCAATAGGTTCGACACGCCGCCTGCCATCGCTTGAATGGTATTTTTACCGGCCGGAACATAAAGCACCAAAACTGCAATTCCGGCTTGCAAGGCGAAAGCTGCGCCGACAACCCGCAAGCGGATGTTGCCGCGTCCGGTGGACAGTGCAAAGGCCAGCAATAGGATTAATGCCATGCCGCCCAAGCTGGTGAGGAGAGAAGTCATTTGCAGTTCACCAAGTTACTTTGCCTTCTGCTCCGGTATAGGCTGCTTTTAGCCGGGAGATTGCCTCTTCTATGTTGTCCGAAACAATCAGCTGCTCGCGCCGTGCGACCGACATGAAGCCGTTATCCGCAACCGAATCCAGAAACGTGACTAGCGAATCCCAATAGCCGTTTACGTTGAGCAATCCGAATGGCTTGCCATGATAACCAAGGGCGTTCCAGGTCCACGCTTCGAATAGCTCGTCCAATGTGCCAATGCCGCCGGGAAGAGCGATGAAACCGTCCGTTAGTTCGGTCATCTGCGCTTTGCGCTCATGCATGGTGTCGACAATGTGAAGCTCGGTCAGGCCGGTATGGGCTACCTCGTGCCCTCTCAGCATTTCGGGGATTACGCCGAAAACCTTGCCGCCATTTTCCAACACGGTATCTGCAATAATGCCCATCAGGCCCAATCTACCCCCGCCATATACCAAATCGATATTGTGCCCGACCATTGCCTTGCCCACTTCCCGTGCGGTTTCTGCAAAGGCCGGATCGCTTCCGGTTGCCGATCCACAATATACTGCCAGTCGCTGCAAATTTTGTCCCCATTCTAACGATCAACCTCCTAGAGGAAAAATACCGGGCATGACTATTGGTTTTTTGTTGCATCATTTTATCACACTTTTTTTTGCAGCTGGTTCGCGCTAGGTGATCAAGATGACCGATCCGACCACAACCCCATCGATTCCAAAATCCCTGTTTGTTTTCGCCGTGCTTTACGGCGGGATGACATGCATTGCCGGAATATTGGGGGCCAAACAGGTTGCGATTGGCCCGCTTGCCGTAGAAGCGGGGATATTCCCGTTTCTTTTGTTGGTGGTTCTGTCGAGCGCGGTTGCCGAACTGCATGGCCGCGAAACGGCGAACCAGTTGGTGCGCTATGGTTTTATACCATTGATCGTGGCGATATTGCTGATCAGGCTGGTTCTTGCTTTGCCGACTGATCCGGGCATGTATGAGCCAGCAAAAGAAGCCTTTCCGATCATATTGGCGCAAGGGTCGCGATTGATGTTTGCGGGGATCATTGCCTATGGCGTATCCCAATTTCTGAACGTCTATATCTTCTCTCGTCTGGCGCAGATGAACGGCCGCCTGCTCGCAATTCGCGGCGCTGTGGCGGGTGCGCTATCGCAAATTGTGGATACGATCATATTCATCACCATTGCCTTTTATGGAGAGCGACCAATTGCTGAATTGATGCTTGGCCAAGGTACGGCAAAAGTGGTCTTGTCCTTTGTACTGGTGCCCTTTCTGATCATATTCTTCGTAAAACTCGGTCAGCGACTGGACCGCAGATGACCTTCCTTCGATACTATTTCATTGCCCTTTGCTTTGTTCTGGCCGGCTGCGTGAATGGCGCTGAAATACCCCCGCCGGCAGGTCAGAATATTGTAACGGTTGTGGGCGCAATTCACGGTCAGCATAAACGGAGCGAACGATACTCGCTTGAGATACTGCAAAAAGCGATCAGGGAATTTAAACCGGATATTATCATGGTCGAATTACCCCCCGACCGCTTTGAAACGGCATTTGATAATTTCAAACAATTTGGCGAGGTTCGGGAAAGCCGGGCAGATGATTTCCCGGAGCTGGTTGACGTCGTATTTCCGCTGCGGGCGGAACTGGACTTTGAAATGATCCCGGTTGCGGCCTGGACCCAGGATATCGCCGACAACAGGCGCGCAACTGAACAACGTATCAAGGCTGATCCGGTGCGTGCAAGCGATTGGGCAAGTTATCAGACGGCAATCAAGGCTTATGGGCAGGGCGTTGCAGGCCGTTCCGACGATCCGGCCTTCATCCACAGCACGGCCTATGACCAAGCGGTTAAAGCGCGTCAGCAAACCTATGACATGCTGTTCGGCGCCGATTTGGGTGCTGGCGGGTGGAAAGCGATCAATGCGGCGCATATTTCAAAAATGAACACCGCTTTGGATGGTATAAAAGGACAGGAGAAACGTGTTCTGATCCTGTTTGGAGCTTGGCACAAATATAAGATTCTGGAGGCGTTGGAACCACGGGACGACATCCAGATAGTGGACGCTGCTACCCTTTTTTCCGATTGAACTTTTCGAGTAGTTCCGGCGTGTCGATATCGGTTAAAATCGGTTCCGGAGCCTTTACCAGTTTTGCGGTTCGCAACAAACTTCGTGCCCCATGATCCCCTTTCAACCCTTCCAATTCGGCCAGATGCCTCGCCGGGAAAATAGCCGGCGGTTTCGCGCTGTC
>CALKXX010000066.1 GCA_938003725.1 uncultured Sphingomonadaceae bacterium
GCGGAGCGCGCGGACCTGCCATATGATATCGATGGTGTAGTCTATAAAGTGGATCGGCTGGATTGGCAGGAACGCTTGGGTTTTGTCGCAAAGGCACCGCGCTGGGCACTGGCCCATAAATTCCCGGCAGAGCAAGCGCAAACGACGCTGGAGAATATTGATATTCAGGTTGGACGCACCGGAAAACTTACCCCGGTTGGACGTCTAAAGCCTGTCACAGTGGGGGGTGTCGTTGTTTCCAATGTAACCCTGCATAATCGCGATGAAATCGATCGTCTTGGTGTGCGGCCCGGCGACCGGGTGGTGGTGCAGAGGGCAGGGGACGTCATCCCGCAGGTGGTCGAAAATCTTAGCCGCGATGAAAAGCGTGATCCCTATCATTTCCCCGATCGCTGTCCGGAATGCGATAGTGAAGCAGTGGCCGAGGAAGGTGAAGTCGATGTGCGGTGCACCGGCGGCCTTATCTGTCCGGCCCAGCGCTTTCAGCGGCTGGTGCATTTTGTGTCGCGCGGCGCCCTTGATATTGATGGATTGGGCGAAAAGAGTATCGCTGAATTTATAGAAGCGGGCTTTCTAGAGAGTCCCGCCGATATCTTTCGCCTGCGAAACCATCGCGATGAAATTCTGGCCCGCGAAGGCTGGCAGGAAAAGTCTGTGGATAATCTGTTGGATGCTGTGGACAAGAAGCGCGACTTTGACGCGGCGCGGTTATTGTTCGGGCTTGGCATCCGGCATGTTGGCGCCGTGACTGCGCGCGATTTACTGAAAAAGGTCGTTCGGATCACAGAGATTCAATCGCTTGCGGATAGCTTGGACGCTGAGCGTTCGGGAATTGAGCAATTGCCGGAGGAAGAAGATAAAAAATATCATCAACGGATCGACAATGCGATGTCTGAATTGATAGCGATTGATGGCGTTGGGGCTGCTGCTGGCCATTCGCTGGCCGATTTTTTTCATGAACCGCATAACCGCGCGGTTTGGAACGATTTGATGGAGCAGGTCTCCCCGCCGGACTATATCGTCGAAACCCGCGATAGTGCGGTGGCCGGCAAAACCGTCGTCTTTACCGGTAAGCTTGAAACCATGAGCCGGGACGAGGCAAAGGCGCAGGCGGAGGCTTTGGGCGCAAAGGCGTCCGGTTCGGTCAGCGCCAAAACTGACTTGCTGGTCGCTGGTCCCGGTGCGGGCTCAAAAATGAAAAAGGCTGAGGCATTGGGCATCGAGGTTGTCGACGAAGCTGCCTGGGCCAATATTGTAAAGGCGGCCGGTTAGGCTGCAGCCAGTCCGAATCTGTTACTTAGCGTCCTCAGGGGTTTTTAGTGCCTCACGTACAGTGTGGATCATCGCGGATCGATGCAGGGGTGCTTTCACATTGGCAGGCACCTTATAGAGCCCGCGCAGCATTAGCATGTCCGCTTCACCGATCGAGCCAAGCTTTGATTGACCGGTCGGTGTTCCTGCAAAAAGCGACAATATAGAGTTTGCAGGTGGCGGCTTATCAAAATTGACATCAATATCAATCAGCGACACCAGCGCGGCATAGTCGGCCAGCTGGTTGAGTGATATGTCTTTGAGCGCCCGGTTTTCGATCAGGAGGTAAGAGTAGTTGATACCGACAAAATCAGACTGCTGAACCATCGACTTCACATGGGTGCGCTGTCCCCGGACGGAAATTTCACCTTGTGGTGACATCAGAGTAATGGTGCCTCCCCTGGCGGGACGCCCACTATCGCTGGCCATGGCAACTGTTGACTTCCAGCTATAAACAGGTCCTTCGCTTTGCATCATTTTGTCGCGTTCGCTGTGCGTCATGGAGCCAAAGAGCCTAGATTTGTTCTTTCGAAGGGACTCAATTTCTTTTGAACCGTCATCAACCGCAATGACAAACAGATTGGCTCTGCATTTCGCAGGAGCCACAGACAATTCCGCAACCTCGGCAATATCGCGAATGCGGTCCTCCATCATCGCAGCCTGTTTTTCAGGGATGCCGCCGACAGAGGGACAAATAGGAGCCGCAAAGCGCGCATATTGACCACTATTTTTGCCGCCTCTTGAGACATTGAATTGATTGGCAATCAGTTCCTGAATGATCTCCGTTTTGGTTTTCAGTCCAGTAACAACAATCTCATCAGTCGTTTCCGCATCTGTTTTGGTATCTTTTGTTGCCTGTGCAGGACCACCAAGGGTCAGAAGGACGGAAGCTCCCATTAGAAGGGACAGTGAGGTTTTATGCGCAAAAATTTGATGTTTCATGATTACAGCGTAACCAATTCGTCTTGAAAAGACAAATTTTACACCGATAGACTCGCTGGAATAGGGAGTCGCTCCTAGGTTAGGCGAGAGACTAACCCTTTCTCCAATAACTTTTCAGGCTTTCGTTGCCGTTTCCTTGATCGCTAAATCCTTTATGTCGAAGCTACTTTTTTTCTCCTGGAAAATTGGTCAGGCGAGATACCGTTCCAATTTCGCATCATGTCACTGAATATCAGAAACAATCCATTTGGGATGGTCAGCGGAATGCTGGCAAGAGCGCCCGCCAATTGCGGGGCCGCAAGATCTTGAGGCCAATATTGCGAAGACGGCGGCTTAGATGTTGCTAGAATCTAATCCGCTTTTTCGTCGCTGGCCAACGATTGCTCGATTGCGTGTAGCATTGCCGAACGCTGGAGCGATGCTTTTACATTCGCTGGTACTTTGTAAAGTCCCCGCAGCATCAATAGATCACCATTGCTCAAATTTTGGGGCTTGCTTTGATCATCGACTAAATCAGAAAATAGGGACAAAATCGAACTTGCAGGTGGCGCGGTATCAAAATTAACATCAATATCGATCAGCGAAGCAACCGACGCATAGTCAGCCAGTTGCGTTGGTGATACACCAGTTAAAGCGCGACTCTCGATCAATAGATATGAATAAGATATCCCGGTAAAGGTAGTCTTTTTGATTTTTGATTTTACATGGCTGCGCTGGCCGCCAAATGACATCACGCCAAGATTCCCGTCATCACCAACGACGGAATAGCTTCCTGCTCTTGCATCGGTACCTGAATCACTGGCCATTCTCTGTGACGATTTCCAGCTATAAACTGGGCCGCCGCTGAGGACCATTTTGTCACGCTGGCTGTGCGTCAGAGAAGAAAAAACACCTCCCCTTTTTTTTCGCAGCATAGCGATTTCCTCAACTCCATCCGCAACAACAGCAACGAAAAGATTGGGACGACATTTTTTTGCTGCAATCGGCAGCTCGGCCAACAGAGCAACTTCCCTGATCCGATTCTCAATCTCAAGCTTTTGTTTGTCAGAAAAGCCACCAACGGACGGACAAATAGGTGCAGCAAACCGGGCATATTGTCCGGTTTGTTTTCCCCCACCAGAAATTTTAAATTGATTTGTGATTAAGTTTTGTAATTGCTCAACTTTGGTTTGCTGACCGATTACAACAATGTCTTCCGATTCCTTATTGGCATCTTTGGTAGCCATTGTTGGGGCCGACAGCGTCAGTAATATTGTCAGACAAGAAACTTTTCCGAAGGACAAAGCGATTGAGGAAGATTTACTTTTCATTCGCAGACTATATCGAAATAGCAGCAAAATTCAAATGTTAGGGTCAGGACCTATTAAATATGTGGGCGTGGCGTCAAAATGGCAAAAATATCGGGTGAAAGTGACTGCCGGGAAGGCACATTGCCTTTCCAAGGGAGCTTTTGCACGAGATTGAAGCCATTTTGTCGTCCAAAGGATTTGACCGATTTGGCCCTGTGCAGCGTCAGCAAAGCTTGCAATAGTGCCGCTATTGCTGCCCTTTACTTCCTCGCTCAAGGCCAAATCGCCTCAAACCACGCTCCACATATTTAATAGGTCCTGACCCTAAGCCAAATGGGTTTTATCTTTCGCCTGTCTAGAACAATAATGGCGACTATTCTTACACAACACGAGTAACCGCCTTTCCCTCTCTCCAAGCAATAATCCTATGTTTTTGCAGCAGCCTCTATTGCAGCAAGTTCTTTCACGCCGTGACCACCTTCTTTATTCTCTGGGAAAATTGGCCAGGCAAGTTGTTGTCCCAATGTTGCGGGCGCAAGATTTTCGACACCATAGCTGTCGGGGTAGCGGCGGGTGATTTTCGCTGTCCCAAACAATATATCCCAAAAGAAAAGCAGGTTTCCGAAATTGCCTTTGTAATTTGTTACGCCGTCGGACTTGTGCCGGCCATGGTGCGCATGATGGGTTGAAGGGGTCGAAATAGTCCGTTCCACCACCCACATGAGGGGGGACAGCCACTGAATGTCGTAGAGTTTTTTATCCCAGGCGACGTCGCTATGTGCGCCGATGATCACCGTCATTTTCACAATGATATAACCGACATAGACCCATCCGAGGCCCAGATAGATGAGGGCACCGGAGAACCAGATGCTCGGCATGGTCAGATAATAGAAAATATTGTTCCGATAGACGAGCCGGATGCTCATATATCTGGCATTATGGTGCGAGCGGTGCAGATTATAGAGAAACGGTACGCTGTGCGATAGCCGGTGCCACCAATATTGCATCATGTCATCGAATACCAGAAACAGCCCAATTGCGGCGATGAGCGGAATGCCGGCAAGAACGCCCGCCCATTGCGGGGCCACAGCACCCAGAATATATTGCGCAACGACGATGATTGTGGGTTGGGTAAAAATCAGCAGCACCGCTGATCCAATAATCTCGACAAACGCATCATCGCGTGTTTGTTCCGGCTTGCTGAACAATTTTGTGCGGAAAAATTCCAATAGACCGAAAAATAGAAATATTCCGGTAATTGCTATAATTTCAGGCCGCATCATATCTCTCCCAAAGCTACGCTAGTCCGTTGCAGACTTGCATTTGCGCTTTAGTTAGCTCAATCCGGGATTTTAGAATGCAAAGAGGTTATCATTTGAGCAATTTTCCCAAACATGAAGGCCGGGGCAGGAGTGCGACTGATTTTGTCACAGCGTTACCGGATGATGTGCGGAAACGCCTGTTGGGGGAGGGACGACCGCACCGGTTTGCCAAGGGACAATTGATCCACCAACGCGGAGATCCGGGGACAGAATTTTGTTACATTGAAAGCGGTTCGGTACAGATCGGACGTTTCTCTGCCGATGGGCGGTTAACGTTATTTGCCTTGCTTGGTGCAGGAGATAGCTTTGGCGAGCAGGCATTTCTAGGCGAATTTCCGCGCATGGTGGATGCGATTGCGGGGAGTGATTGCACTGTTGTTCGTATCGGTGAGGACGAGCTACAGCGCCTGATAAACTCTGATGCAGGCGCAGCGCGGATATTGCTGAAGACTATGGCGCATATGGTGCAACAGGCCTTTGACATGATAGAGGATAGCCGCAACCTGACGGTAGAACAGCGACTTGTTCAGGTGATATTACGTCTCTGTGGTAACGCGGCCGGCGAGATTTTGGTTACAGTCACACAGCAGGAACTGGCTGACCTTGTCGGCGTTACGCGGGTGTCTTTGGGAAAAGCGCTGGCCCGGCTGGAGCGCGCGGGATTGGTTTCGCGAAAATACGGCAAAATCGTGGTGCCCGACAAACGGGAGCTGCGTTTGGCGGGTTGAATGATCGCAATCCTATTGCGCCGCTTCCACCTCTTTGACAAATTTTTGCTGCATCGCTGATCGTTGAAGCCGGGCGCGAACGTCGGCTGGGGTACTATATAACGTGTTGAGAAGGATAAGGTCCCACTCGCTGATTGAATCGGGCAGTGGGCGATCCGCTTTACGGTTTTCGAATAGCGAGAGAATAGAGAAAAACGCTGTCTCTTGATCCGGCGCGCCATTGGCTTCGATCAGGCTGTGCATCGCCGCATAATCGGCAATTTGAACGGTGGTCAATCCGGCCAGTGCCTTTTTTTCCAACAACAGATACGAGGCCCGCATATCTTCTTGTACCGGCTGTTTGATGAGCGACTTGACGTTGGTTCGTGATGCCGACCAGCGATCTTCACCCAGGCCGCCGCCAGGATCCCCGCCAATCGAAGAGGGACCGTCGGCAATAATAGGCGATCCCCCAATCGGCGCGATCGTTATGATCGATTTCCAGCCAAATGTCGGCCCTACCGATTCCGCCAGCTGTTTTCTTTTATGAATCGGCAGCGCACCGAAAATCCGGTGATGTTCCTTGCGCAACATCGTAACCGCATCATTGCCGTTTTCAATCACGACGACATAGACATTTGGCCGACATTTTAAGTCGCCCACCGGAATTTCGGCAGCGAGTGAAACACCGCGAATACGTTTTTCAACCGCGTCATTATTGGCATTTGAAAAACCGAATACCTTTGGGCAGATCGGTGAGG
>CALKXX010000067.1 GCA_938003725.1 uncultured Sphingomonadaceae bacterium
CGTTTTGAACCACTGATATTGCCGCGCCACGTGCTCATCATCTCTCGCAGAAGAACTTCGAATGTGAAAAGGCCGCGGCATACTCATTCTATGGATTTTATCGTCCGGTATATCTGGATTTCGGGCAATCTGTTCCATCGCGCTGGCACATTGCTCTGGCGGCAAAACATCTGGCATCGGGATTTGATGATGCAGTCCAGCCGACTTTTTCTGAAATGATGCAGTCAGATTGAAGATCACCTTCTCATCCTGCCGAACAACGACCCGTCTATTGGAAATTGTCCGTCCGTCAAAGTCGCGATGCACCCGAAAGTGCAGCGGCTTGGTTTCATCACCCGCACGCAGAAAATAGGAATGTAACGAATGGATCGACTTATCTTCTTCAATGGTTTTATCGGCAGCTATCATCGCTTGCGCGATCACCTGACCACCAAAAATTCGTTCCCGGGCGGTAGAATTCCTGGCGGGAAAGCAATATTCGTCCGTCTCGCCAATATCCGTCAAACTGAACGTATCCAAAAGGACGTTAATGAGCTTTTCCGGACTAACCGACGTCCGGTGCGCCGTTGCTTCGGCCAAGCGTCGCTGAATATGTTCTTCGCTAAATGTGGTCATTGGTAAAAATTCTCAATTCAAAGTGACAGGTTCGAGGTTGAAATCGCCGACAAGCGGTGAACTCTCAAAGCAACAATTCTGCCAATTTTCTTTTCTGATATATTTCGTCGCCAAACAGCGCGGCGTTGAATATCGCACGGCGCCGGAACAATTGAGCATCGCAATCATATGTAAAACCAAAGCCGCCGTGAAACTGAATCGAACGATCAGCCGCGAATGAGATGGCACGTTCGGCCTGCACCGCGGCCATACGCGTTGCGACTTCACCGCGGCCTTGTTCTGCGAAGCTATAGGCCGCACTATACAGATGAGACCGTGATTTCTCGTAATTGACATAGGCCGATACCGTTGGATGCTTGACCGCTTGATAGGAACCTATCAATTTACCAAATTGCTTACGCGTATTGAGATAATCCACGGTATATTGGATCACGCTCATCGCACCGCCGCAATTTTCAGCAGCGA
Source organism: uncultured Sphingomonadaceae bacterium (assembly GCA_938003725.1). GTDB lineage: Bacteria > Pseudomonadota > Alphaproteobacteria > Sphingomonadales > Sphingomonadaceae > Parasphingorhabdus. Next base: position 1,081 of record CALKXX010000067.1, read on the forward strand.
TCAAAAGATTCCCCGACAGTTGCAGGTGCGCAAGCGCGTCTTTAGTTTTATCGACATCAAGCAGGCGGTCTATCGGCACAGAAACACCGTCCAGCGTCACTGCATAGCTCCGCTTGGTTTCATCGACAATGGTTTCTCGGCGCAGCGCACCTTCCGGCAAATCGCTTTGCTCTAAAATCACCAGGGCCGGGGCGCCGTCGAGTATAACGGACACGATCAAAAACTTGGCGGCTGCGGCATCACAGACAAGCAGCTTCGTACCAGTCAAAGCAAGCCTGTCGCCCTCTCTCGCGGCACTCACTTTTGTGGCACCAAGATCCCAATTTCCGCTATCCTCAATCAACGCGACAGTCGCAGCTTCTCCGCCAGCAATTTTGGTCAGGAATATTTGCTTCTGTTCGTCAGTGCCAGCTTTGACAAGCACTTGAGCGGCGAGAGTCGAAGATATGAACGGGGTCGCAAACAAATGGAGGCCCATCTGTTCGGCAACGGGGACGACTTCCGCAAGTCCAAGCCCTACCCCTCCAAATTCCTCTGGGATCGCAATCGCCAGCCAACCAAGTTCTCCGATTTCCTGCCATATGGAGGCATCATGGCCGGCCTCATCGTCCAACAGAGCACGGACCTTCTCCATTGGTGATTTTTCGCGGCAAAAGCTGGTCGCCACGTCGAGCAAATCTCGCTGCTCGTCGCTAAAACCTATACCCGCCAGATTGCTATTCAAATTTTCCATGTTGGTCCGGCCTAATGTGATTTGGGAAGGCCAAGCACGTGCTCGCCAACGATATTATGTTGAATTTGCGTCGTACCGCCGCCAATCGTCGCCGAGAATGCGTTGAGATAAGCACGCGTCCAAATTCCGTCATCCGTCGCGTTTGGGTCCCCAACATAGTAAGCGGATTTGCTACCTTGCATCGATACCGCGAACTGATTTACCTCACGCGCGAATTCCGTCCAAACTAGCTTTGACATCAACGGCAGCGCCATTGGATGATCCTGAACAAGGTCGGGAATACGTCCCCGCTTATTGTTGAGGTCAATGCTTTGCGCTTCGATCAGAAAATCGACCAACTGGTCTCGAACGACCGGGTCATCAAGCACCGGATTGCCGTCACGCTGTGCCTTGCGAACCAGCTTGAGTATTTCAAATGCATCGGGTTCCGTCATTGAATAACCGCCTGCCTGTCCGCCTCTCGCGCCCCGTTCATATTCCAGCGTTTGCATCGCGACTTTCCAGCCCTGCCCTTCTTCGCCCATCAATCCGTCGGTCGGCACCCGTGCATCGGTAAAAAATGTCTGCGTAAAACCATATTCACCGGTCAGTTTCCGAATTTTTTGTGTTTCGACCCCGTCCACCTTCATCGGCGTCAAAATGAAACTTAGCCCGGCATATTTATTGGGCGCATTCTGATCCGTGCGGGCCAGCAAAATCATGTATTTTGCGTAATTTCCCAACGTGGTCCAGATCTTTGATCCATTGAGAACATACGCATCTCCGTCCCGGTCGGCTCGTAGTTGCGCATTGCCCAAATCTGACCCATTTTCAGGTTCAGAGAAACCCTGGCACCAGATATCTTCAGCGTTCAAAATCCCCTTGAGATATTTTGCTTTGTGATCGTGCGTGCCGATGTCGTTGAGAAGCGGGCCAGTCCAATTTAGTCCAATAGCATTTGGCAAAATTGGCCCGTTATGTTTCCGCATCGCCTTGGTTGCAGCTGTTTGGAAATCATCATGCAAACCGCCGCCGCCATATTCCTTTGGCCATGCCGCGCCCAAAAAACCGGCTTCGTAAACCTTGCGTTGCCAATCCCGAAGGAAATCGAATTGCTGGTCTGTACCGACCTCCATAAAGGTTAAAGGCAGCATGAAGCCGGGATCAGAAGGCGTGTTCTCTTTGAACCACGCGTCCGCATCATTAGCATATTCGTCTAGCTCTGCTTGTGAATATTCACTCATAATTTTCCTCGACCGGACGGTTTTTTGATTATTCGATCAGATGCCAACTTTGCAGCGCACCCCGGCCTCGGGCGGCGTTTCTGGAGCGCCAGCAAAACATTGCGCTATGTCCATCCAACGTGTTGCGATATCACCAATCGTCTCAATGGAGGTGTCTTTCACGTTACGTGTCTGTGTCACAATCTGCGCAAACTCTACTGCACTGCCTCTTACAAGATTGTCGTCTTGCGGTTCGTTCCATTCCCAGATTGAACCGGATGGCGCCGTCAATTGGACGAAAGGCTTTGGAGCAGGCGGTTCCTCTTTGCGATTGCGGAAGGTCCAACCAAATGTTGTCACACCCAAATGCGCGATATTGCGCACCCGGTCACCATCTTCGCGGTCTTTACCCAATATATCGAATATTTCCTGACCATGGGACCATGTCTCCATTTGACGCGCGATGATCTTGGACTGTGTACTCATATCCGGCCCGGCCCAGGCCACACGTGCCTCTGGGTCCGCCGCATCATAGGCCGCAGCCACTTTAGGATAATATTCACAATATCTGTCAAAGAGCGCCTTACCCCTCAGCCCGCCATCATGCTCGTCGATCCACGCGTTTTGCGCTTCTATATGGCCAGCCCCTTTGGCGACCTGCTCCATAAAGCCTTTGATAAAACTTCTAAAACCGTCCGGGTTTTGCAATGTCATCAGCGCCGCTGCGTTCCAGACGTGCAGATGACCGATCACATCCTCAATTGTCCATTTTTTGAACTGCGTTATCGTCGAAAAATCAGCATCACCTGCGGATGCCAGAACTTTCGCGATTGTATCGCTTTCATCTCTAAAGTCTTCTGCTTCCTGCATTTTTCTATACTTCCTCTGCCCTTAAGCGCATTTCTTTCGCAAGTTCGCGGGGTATCGCAACAGGGTGCGCCAATAATATCTGGCTATAGCCTTTCCCCTGCGCATCATTTCGAAGACTCGCTACACCGCCGCCGCCTAGCGCTGCGTCAATTAGGAAATTGATTGCGTTTGAACCGGGTAGGAAAAATTTCTCAACCTTCTCACTCAGTGCGCCGCCTTCAATAAAATGCGAAAACCGCGCAGCGATGTTTTCTTTGGACAGCGCATCCCATA
>CALKXX010000068.1 GCA_938003725.1 uncultured Sphingomonadaceae bacterium
TGGGCGGCAACCTGCTGACGGGTGAGACCTTGTCTTTGGGTGCGGATAATTCGACGCTGACCAATTCCGGTTCGATCTCGCCGGGCGGGTTCAACAATATTGTGACAACTTCGGTACTGGGTGATTTTTCCCAAACCGCTGACGGCAGCATTGATATAGATGTATCGCTTGATGGATCAGGCGCAGATCAACTCTCAATCTCTGGCACGGCCAACGTCGCAGGATCAATTGTCTTTGATCCCGTTGACCTCTTTGGCGCTATTGCGGGTGAAAACACGGTTACCGTCCTCACCGCTGGAGAGCTGACGCGCGGAGATATTACGCTTGAATTGCCGGAACTGGCTGTGCTGACCGGTGCGTCTCTCACCGCGCCGAGCGCAAACGAGATTGGCATCCAATATACTATTGACTTCGCGCCCACCGGGCTGACCTCGGCAGAGAGTGATGTCGGCGATCACATTGCCGCGATCCAAGCGAACGGAGGCTTTAGCCAGTTCAGCACAGTGATAAATTCGGTTTTCTCGGCTGCGGATCTTTCGGATCTTGCCTCGGTCTATGACGGGATAAGCCCGGATGAACTGACGTCCAACTCTACGACGGCGGTCAACTCTTCACTTGCTTTGAGCGATGCAGTGCATAGCTGCCGCCAGCAAGATGGCGCCAACCGTTTCAACAGCGAAGGCGAGTGTGTCTGGTCCCGTGTGTCCCTTCTCAGCACGCGATTGGATTCACCGAATGTTGGTAATAATCGCGAAGAATCTTTTCGTTGGTCACTGGGACTACAAAAGCAAATCTCGGATGACCTCTATTTGGGCGGATCGTTTTCAGCCGCTTTGGGTGAAGAAACTTCTCGAGGAAATCTTTCAACCAATACGGATACATATCATGCTGGTATCGTGTTGAAGAAAGTCATTGGTCCCGCAGTATTATCTGGGCTTGTATCCGGCGGTGTTTCACAACATCAGAATGTTCGTTCATTCAACGCTCTTGGCAATCAAACTAACACCGTAGGAGAGACGGATACGACCTTCCTATCGGGGCAATTGCGTGCTTCTTATACATTTGAACCAAGCAAGAATTTCTACATTCAACCTGCCTTGGCCGGAACCCTCACCTATACATGGCGTGACGCTTTCACCGAAACAGGGCGAGCGGCTTCAACTTGATCATTGAAGATTCGAAGGATAGGATTTTCTCTATTCGGCCCAATATCGAGTTCGGTACTGAATTCCAGCTGTCCAAAGCTTGGGTAGCACGGCCATTTTTGCGCTATGATTACATCCATAATCTGAGTGGCAGCGGAGAAATAACGGCCAGACTCGCGGGAAGTCCCGATGGGGTTGATTCGTTCACAGTAAATGGTTCAGGGTTCGAGCATATTAATCAGATAACGTTGGGCGCTCGTGCCATTGACTCCAGAAATCTCGTCATTCGAATTGAAGCTTTCCGGGAATGGACAAATGACGATCGCACTTGGGGCGGAGGCTTGAAAGTCGCTCTCCCGTTCTAGTGTGCTGTGGCGATTGACAGTCGGAAACTGTGAATCCTTCGAACGGGTTTTTAGAAACGTGGCGCTATTTCCGCTTTCAGGATAAAGGGCACTCCATCGGAATGTCCGAAATTGGGGCGCAAAGCGGAAATACCGGCTTTGCCGAAGTCAATCCTATCAGTCTCTCGCAATAGGCAGGTAAACAAAGTGATTCGTGAAATGATTGCATTCCGCATTTGAGAATCGAACCTTTTTACATTTCGAGCTTGATGGTATGCCCGATGGACAACGGTTAAGATGCTACAATAATATCTATATTAATCAGTGTTTTACTGCCCCATTTCGATTCCCGTAGGGACCATTTCTCAACACACATCGCAGAAGTCCAAGCGTAACGATACTCAACCGTCATCTCAACGGTCTGAAAACCGTGTCTTCTACACAAAATAGCTCGTGAGTTACGGCTGGCTGGAGCGCATCAGTAAGATCTTGATCGCATTTCTGACGCTGGCAACTCTTGCGGCCACCGCAATAGCGCTTCCCAACGTGGAATGGGGCAGCGCAGTCAGTTTCGAATGGGCGATAGATCCGCTCGCGCTGCTGTTTGTCGTCGCTTTGGCAGGTTTTATGCCCGCAGCCATTGGTCAGTCCGTGGATGTTTCCCTGTGGACTCTCAAATCGCAGCAAGATGCCGCGGCCGATCAACGGCTTTCTATCGAAGCCACGCGCAAGGGTTTTCTCGCTTCTTATGGATTGGTAAGCTTATTAGCCGTTTGCTTTTGTATAATGGGTGCTGGCGTAATGCACGCGGCGCAGATCGCACCGGAAAGTGGGGCCGCCGAGTTCGCATCACAAATTGTCGGCCTTTATGCCGAGACACTTGACCCTATTCCCGCGTTCTTCGCGGGCATTGCCGCGTTGTGTGTGATGGCTACAACTATGGCCGCTTCGTTTGACGGGGTCGCGCGTGGTTATGGGGCGCTCTATCAGGAATTCCGCGGGAATATTGGCGGCACGGGAAGCCGCACCGCCTACGCCTTCTTCTTGGTGATGTCAGCTGTGTTGAGTTTTGCGGTTCTCGCTTTCCTGTTGGAGAGCTTTACCACTTTTATCGACCTGGTGACCTCCATCTACTTCCTTTTGACGCCGACGACCGCCTTGCTCAACCACCTCGTCGTGACGCGCTGTGAAATGGCGGTTGAAGACCGACCCAACCCGGCTATGAGGCTCCTGAGCTTGACCGGAATTTGCGTGATGGCAGCAATGGCATTGATATTCTTTATCCTTAAGGCGGCGTGAACCCATGGCACTAGCAAACACAAAAAATAACGGCAGCGGTGCCCTTGGTGATACTGGCTTTGCCTGGGCCGTTTTTGAATGGGCTCGCAATCCATATTATCTAATGGTCGTCATTTACATATTCGCGCCATATTTCGCACGCGACGTTATCGGTGCGGATATGATTGCGAGTGGTGACCTAGACCATCTTGATCCGAAAACGGCGCGATCCACAGCCAACGCTCAAGGTCAGGCAAGCATCGCTGCCATCACAAAATGGGCAGGTATTATCGCTGCTCTAACTGCGCCGATACTCGGGGCTGCACTTGATCGCGGCGGGCGATTGAAGCCGCTTCTTGGCGTCTTTTTCGCGCTCATTGCGACTTGCTCGGCGCTTTTGTGGTTTGCATTGCCGGGTGGAGAGGGGTTGCCGGCCTGGGTGATAATGACCCTACTCGTCATCGCCTATGTCAGCTACACTTACTCGGAAGTCACGCATAACGCGATGCTCTCCGCAGCCGGTCCGCCGCGGAGCCTTTCTACAATATCAGGGCTCGGCCTTGGGCTTGGCAATCTTGCCGGTGCGATCATCTTCGGCTTCATCACCATGCTCTTTATCTTGCCTGCAATGATCGGCTGGCCGTTTGCCGAGCCGCAGTTTGGGTTGAACATGGAACGGTATGAACATGCGCGCCTTGTCGGACCCCTATGCGCGGTTTGGATAGCATTGTTCTCAGTGTATTTTTTCCGGAATGCCCGAGATCCCGGCACACCCGGCGCGAGCTGGATTGCGGCGATGCGGGAAGGAACAAGCGGGCTGATCCAGACTTTCAAAGAGGCCAAACGCTACCGCGAATTGCTGAAATTTCTGATTGCGCACATGCTCTACGCAGATGGCATGGCCGCGCTGCTTGCTCTGATAGCGGTCTATTATTCGCTATTTCTTGGCTGGGACGTTTTGGAACTTATCATCTACGCGATTTACGCCAGCATCTTTGCATTTGCTGGTGGGCTGATTGGGGGATGGCTCGACAATAAGGCCGGCGTGAAACGCGCATTGTTAATCGAGATATTCTTTATGGTGCTGGCGTTTGGAATTCAGCTCTCAATCACACAGGATAGCCTGCTCTTTGGCGCGATCGACAATGCCATAGTTTGGGACAGCATCGTTTTTGAAACCCGTTCAGATCTCACAATGCTCGCGCTGGTCAGCGTGGTCGCCATCGCCGTCACAGCTAGTATTTCCTCAAGCCGCACGATGCTCGTCACGCTCGCGCCTCCGGGACGGAGCGGAGAGTTTTTTGGCCTCTATGCGATAGCCGGAACCATCACGGTGTGGATGGGGCCACTTTTGGTAGAGAGCTTTACGCTATGGTTTAACGATCAGCGTGCAGGCATGGCATCGATTAACTTGCTTTTTGTGGTTGGTGTCGGTGTGCTGCTTAGCGTTAAGGTCGAAAATACTGCTAAACCTTAGCGGCCGTAGCAAAGGCGCTTCGCGTTCGAGCGTATTGGTCACCGGGTTGTATCTGGACCTTTCCCCAAAACCCCAAGATTGACGGGTTGGTTAGAACGATCACCTTGACCTTGATCCTCTTCGTGCTGGGACACGCCGACAAGGCAGTCATAAACAAGCTTATTGCCAAAGAAGTGATGAAAAGCGGACGGTAGAATGCGCTTTCTTTCAGAAAACACTTTAACAAAAAAGATATGGCGGACACGGAGGGATTCGAACCCTCGAAGGACCGTGAGGCCCTTGCCTCCTTAGCAGGGAGGTGGTTTCAGCCGCTCACCCACGTGTCCGCACTGGCTGTCGAGTGGCGCTATAACCGCGCTTTCATGTCGCTGCAACGGATAAAACGCAGACATTCGCATCCACATCGGCCCATCCAGGTCGGAACATCGAAAACGGCGAAAAAACTGACAAGTTAGGCCAAAAGCTTCGACAGACCGCAAATTCGACTCGGATCGTCGTCCGTTCATTGCACCTTAAGGCCGCAAAGACTTAGCTAATCGGTGGCTGGTAATGGGAAGGAGTTTACCCATGGAGCAGTCGTGTCCAAAGGAAATTATTGTGAAAAATTCACTCGGCAAAACCCTGAGCAAGAAATTGCTTGGCCTGTTTGCGGTGGTTGCACTGGCAACCGGCCCGGTCCTGTCACCAGCAATGGCACAGGTACAGACCATTGATCCAAATGATGCAATAGATGCAGATTTAGCCGCCCCTGATTATGATGGGACATTGGAACCATCTTCGTCCGAAACAATCGTTCAGGACGCACCAACGGACGGCGATCTCAATGCTGATCTGGTGACATCAGATGCTGCAAATACCGATACCGACCAGATAGCGGATGGCGGAACGGAACAGCAAATTGCAAATGTTGATGGAACCACCACTTATCAAGAAGACGACCTGATTGGCGCAGCCGAAGGCGTATTTGGCAAAGGCGCAAAGGGTATTGCCGGGGTGATCGAAGATATTTTGAAAAAACAGGGCCGGCCGAACGCCTATATTGTCGGGCGGGAAGCATCCGGGGCCTTCGTGGTCGGGCTGCGTTACGGATCCGGCGAACTGCATCATAAAATTGAGGGGCAGAGTCCGGTATATTGGACGGGGCCATCCATCGGCTTCGACGTCGGCGGAAATGCGGCCAATAGCTTCGTACTAGTCTATAATCTTTACGATGCCGAAGAGCTCTATCAGCGCTTCCCGGCCGGCGAAGGCGCAGCTTATTTTATCGGAGGCTTTCATGTCAGCTATTTGCGCAGCGGCGATAAAGTCCTGATCCCCGTGCGTTTGGGGGCTGGACTGAGGCTAGGCGCAAATGTTGGATATATGAAATTTAGCAAAAAACAGAAATGGTTACCATTTTAGATATTGCGATTTAAAGTTACCGGTCAGCGGCGTTCAATTTCATTTGGGCGGGTCGCCCGCTGACCGGACCTGCTCCATACGCGACAAATAGCGCGCCAATATATCAATCTCCAGATTGACTTGGCGTCCCGCCGTCAATTCCCCAAGCGTCGTAACCTTTGCCGTATGCGGAATGATATTCAGAGCAAATACGGCCCCGTCAGAACTGTCGCTGATATCATTCACCGTCAGTGACACGCCATCAACGGTGATGGATCCCTTGGCTGCTATATATGGCGCAAGCTCTTTGGTAATCCGTATATTGACGGTTTGAGAATCGCCGGTGGCTTCGGTTGAGACCACCTCTCCAACTCCATCAATATGACCGGTCACAATGTGACCGCCCAGTTCTTCGCCCACTTTCAACGCGCGTTCCAGATTGATCTTTCTGCCAACCGTAAATTGGCCTGTTGCTGTACAGGACAGGGTTTCCCCGGACACATCTACGGCGAACCAATCATTGCCTTTATCGACCACAGTGAGACAGATACCGGCACAGGATATGGAGGCCCCCATGTCCACATTGCTCATATCGTAAGCACAGCTAATCGCGACGCGTACGTCTCCTCTCTGATCGACACTCGTAATGGTACCTACATCGGAGACAATTCCAGTGAACATATTCTATCCTATTCTTTTGAGGCTCAAATCCTAGGCGGCACGCTCATATATCTCAAGCATGTCGTTCCCAAGGTTGCGACAATCTATGCGGTTCCATTTGCCATGCGCATCTGCCAAGCTCGTGAGATTGATATCCCGAATGGACGGCAATCCGCCGCCGATGACGATTGGAGCGCGGTAAAGTAACAGCCGATCGACAAGGTCAGCCTCCAAAAAGGAGGCGGCGGTACTCGCGCCTCCTTCTATCAATAGCCAGTTTGCATCACTTAGATCAGCGATCGCACTAGGCACGGCAATTTGCGACCACCCGGCAGGCGGCATGGCGGACCCCAGCAATACGCGCCTCGGTGATTGATCCTCCAGCCCAGTGATTCTGACATCAAGTGATGGTTTGTCCGTAACTAACGTGCCGGAACCAACCAGCATCGCATCGGAACGCGCGCGTTCGAGATGGCCGTGCGCACGTGCGCGCTGACCGGTAATCCATTGACTGGTGCCATTTGCCATGGCGATGCACCCATCGAGCGACAGGGCAAGCTTCAATGTTACAAAGGGCCGCCGCCTCTCTAACCGGGAAAAAAATCCTGCCATTGCGCGCTTCGCCGATTGCTCCATGACACCGACTGACACAGAAATTCCCGCATTCCCCAAAATATCTACACCCTGACGGTGTGTGCGGAGGTCGGGATCAAGACTCGCCACAATCACCCGTCGTGGTTCGACAGCAATCAGACTTTTGGCGCAGGTTGGCCCGCGTTTGCTCTGATGTGCACATGGCTCCAACGTCACATATATGTCGGCCCCTTTTGCAGCAGCACCCGCTTGTTCCAACGCCATTGCTTCGGCATGGGGACGCCCACCGGGCTGAGTCCAGCCGCGGCCGACAATTCTGTTATCCTTGACGATGACACAACCGACATTCGGATTGGAACCCGTTCGTCCGCGGCCGCGCTGCGATAATGATATCGCCGCGGCCATATAGGTTGCGTCATTTTCGGATCCTAGCATGTAAGATTGTCTGGCCGTTTTACTTCAACAATGCCATTCTTGGCCCTATATTCCTTGGCTTCCCGCTCGATTTCTTCGACGTCCATACCGGACATGCGGCCTATTGTTTTCATCGCCTCTTTGCGTTTCGCCGCTTGTTTATCCTTCACACATTGAATTGCCCAGCGATCGGCCAATATTTCTTCGTCCGTCCGATCCAAGGACCAGCTTTCAAAATAGGTCACTTTCTGACCGGGCGGCGGCGCGGTGTTGACCTTCGAATCTATGACAAAAAGGAACAAAATAAACCCCGGAATCAATATGGCAAGGATCGCCGGAACGATCCGCTCCTTTGGACTTTGCCGCGCAAAGGCAATAAAATCCTTTAACCCGCCAACTATCGACACATCTTTAAAGAAACTCATATTGCCTAGATAGGCCCTAGATGGGCCGCTGACCAGCCCTGCTCTGTGCAACGCTGGCCGGGATTATAAGAGTGTCAGCTGTTAATCTCAAATTTGACCTTTAGGTTCATCCAGCTTTCATAGGGCTTACCATCGCTGGTTGCTGGTTTGAAGCGCCATTTTTTTAACGCATGGCGTTTGGTGGCCGCCCAAAATTCATCGTGCGGCGTGCTGATCAATTCGATCTGCTTCACGCGGCCATTTATGCCGACCAGAACACGAACGCTCACCATACCTTCTTCGCCCAAACGCAAAAGCCCGGCCGGGTATCTAGGTTGAAAATTGGCGGCAAAACGGCCGTTGAGACTTGGCTCGACAAGGACCGGAGCTGGACCAGCATCCGGTATCACCATAGGTTCTATGGGTATGTCCATTCCGGTACCCGAACCGTTCAAATCAATATTCTCCCCAAAATTCGTATATGCATTGGCGCCGACCTCCCGAAATAGCGATGGCGTAACCATCGGCTTCACCGTTGTTTTCGCCTTTGGCTGCGGTAATTTTACCTTTGGCTTTTCAGGTTGCACCTCCGGTTTTGGCGGATCGGGTTCAGCCAACGGAATATGAATTCCCTCAACGATCGTCGGCAACCGATCCGGCAGCTCGATACCAGGGAGCATCACTATCCCGGCCGCGATCATGGCATGTACTCCAATCGCCATCCCAATTCCTTTCGCATTGGGCGGTTTGTTCGCATAATCAGATGCGTAACTCATAGATATTTCCTTTCATCATTCTCCTCAGATGATTGGTGTCCAGATTTAGATATTATACGGATCTATCCCATATCATCCACATGTTATGATATACTATATCTATAAAATAGCAAGCCAAGTGAGCGGCTTGGTACTTTCTGTTTTAAATCAGTATTTTAAAGAGATTCGGCTAGCCGCGCTAAAGCTTGCTCCCTGCCAACAAGCGGAAGCAGCGCATTCATATCCGGGCCGTG
>CALKXX010000069.1 GCA_938003725.1 uncultured Sphingomonadaceae bacterium
GAACATCTTGCCGAACAGCCAGAAAATGCCCGGAACATCGAACCACGGGATCCAATCGACATCCAGCGGCGGCAACCATCCGCCCCAGAACAAAATCGCGTTGAGCGCGCACATCAGTAGGACATTGGCATATTCACCCAGCCAGAACAGCGCGAAGGACATCGACGAATATTCGGTTTGATAACCGGCAACCAGTTCACTTTCCGCTTCTGTAAGATCAAACGGATGCCGTGCGGTCTCCGCCATCGAAGCGATCAGGAACACCACCGCCATAGGGAACAATAGCGGGTTGAGGCCATAGGCGTTAACGATGCCAAAAATATGCCCCTTTTGTGATGCGATAATATCTTGCAAGTTAAACGTGCCCGCAAACAGCACCACGGAAATCAGGATGAAGCCAATTGAGACTTCATAGCTAATCATCTGTGCCGCCGCCCGCATCGCCGAAAAAAACGGGTATTTTGAGTTACTTGCCCAACCGGCAATCACCACACCGTAAACGCCCAGCGAGCTAATCGCCAGAATGTACAGCAAGCCGATATTGATATTGGCGAGCACCATTTCTTCGCCAAACGGGATCACCGCCCAGGCGAGCAGTGCAACGGTAAAGGTGATAATCGGAGCGATAAGGAACAAGCCCTTATTCGCCGCCGACGGTATGATCGTTTCCTGAAGAAACACCTTTATCCCGTCCGCAAAACTTTGCAGCAATCCGAACGGCCCGACGACATTCGGCCCCCGGCGCAGCGCCATCGCCGCCCAAATTTTGCGATCCACATAAATGATCATCGCCACGGCGAGCATCAATGGAAATGCAATGAGCAGGATTAGCGTAAGCGTACCGACAAACCAGCCCGCCTCAAAACCCAAAAGAGATTGGAGATATTCGGTCATTCCGCCGCCTCCAACACTTCATCATCTGCATGGAGCAATTCGGCGGAGCAACGCTGCATCGTCGCACTGGCGCGCGCGATACTATTGGTCAGGTAGAAATCTTTGATCGGGTGAACGCCCTGTCCTTTTGGTTTCTTGGGCAATCCTGTGGGCGGTTTCCATTCCAGAGCGACCAGACCTTCTTCGGCCAGTTCTGGATGATCTTTCGCCATTCTGGTGCGCAATTCTTCGAAATTATCAAATGGCAATGTCCTACCAATCACATCGGAAAGCGCTCGCAAGATGCTCCAATCTTCCCGTGCATCGCCCGGCGCAAAAATCGCCTTGGCCGAATGCTGTACGCGACCTTCCAAATTCACATAGGTACCGTTTTTCTCGGTATAGGCTGCACCCGGCATGATCACGTCAGCTGCATGCGCGCCTGCGTCACCATGGTGCCCGATATAGACTTTAAAGCTCTTCTCAAATTGTGCGTAATCCGTTTCATCCGCGCCCAAAGAGAACAGCAATTTCGGTTTCTTCGCAGCCAACGCCTTGATCCCGCCATCATAGGCGTAACCAAGTATCAAACCGCCAGTGCGTGACGCCCCGATATGCAGGACATTAAACCCGTTCCAGTCACGCCGCACCAGCTTGTAATCATTCGCCAGCTGCAAGGCCGCACCATGAGCACCCTCAACGCTCAGAGCGCCGCCGCCCAAAATCAACGCCGGCTTTTCCGCGCCTTTAAGTGCATCAGTCACCGCCTTTGGCATTTTGCCGAGCAGGCTCATGTCATCACCCAGCCATTCCACCGGATAGGTGAGATCAGCTTCTGGACCAACGCCGTAAACCTTCGCGCCGCGACTGCGAACAGCCTTGCGGATACGGGTATTGACCAGCGAGGCCTCCCAGCGCGGATTGGTTGAGACCAACACGATCACGTCGGCTTCTTCGATACCGGCGATAGTAGAATTGAAATTTACCGCCGCGAGATTGGACGTGTCATAGGAAAGGCCTGTCTGACGACCCTCCAACAAGTCCGAGCGCATGGATTTCAGCAATCTCTTGGTTGCATACATAGTTTCGCAATCCACCAAGTCGCCTGCGATCGCAGCAACCGAGCTTCCGGCTTTTACATCGGCAATCGCCTGAAAAGCCTCATTCCAGCTTGCCGCTTCCAGCTTTCCATTGCGGCGTACATAGGGCTTGTCGAGGCGGCGTTTCATCAAACCATCTACCGCATGGCGTGTTTTATCGGTCGCCCATTCCTCATTCACGTCATCATTGACACGGGGCAGCGCGCGCAAAACTTCGCGGCCGCGGGAATCAATACGGATATTGGTGCCAACGCCATCCATGACGTCGATGCCCAGCGTCTTGGTCAGCTCCCAGGGGCGCGCTTCAAACGCATAAGGCTTGCTGGTCAGCGCACCAACCGGGCACAGATCAACAACATTGCCTGAAAGCTCGCTTTGCACAGCGCCCTCCAGATAGGACGTAATCTGCATATTCTCTCCGCGACCAATCGCGCCAATATCTTCAACGCCAGCGATTTCCTCGGCAAAACGGACGCAGCGGGTACAGTGGATGCAGCGGGTCATGACCGTCTTGACGATCGGTCCCATATATTTCTCAGTAACCGCACGCTTATTCTCTTCGTAACGCGAGCCGCCTTTGCCATAGGCAATACTCTGATCCTGCAAGTCGCACTCGCCGCCCTGGTCACAAATCGGACAGTCCAGCGGATGGTTGATCAGCAGAAATTCCATCACCCCTTCGCGCGCCTTCTTGACCATCTCGCTATCGGTGCGAATTTCCTGTCCTTCGGCGGCAGGTAGCGCACAAGACGCCTGCGGTTTCGGTGGTCCCGGCTTCACTTCAACCAGACACATCCGGCAATTGCCAGCAATGGACAGGCGTTCGTGGTAGCAGAAACGCGGAATTTCCTTGCCCGCCAGCTCCGCCGCCTGCAGCACGGTTGCGCCTTGTGGCACTTCGAGTTCAACGCCATCTACGGTGACTTTAGGCATTATACACCTCCCGCATCAGCTTGATATCCGCCGCTGCCCTTTTGATATTTCGACCGGTCTTTAACTTCCCAATTGTTGTTTGGTCCAGGCTGTTCAGGCCGATCGCCTTTAATCAAAAACGCTTTGACCAAAATGATCACAAGCGCCGCCATCCCTAATATCATCAATACCGAATAGATGCTCACTCTGCCGCCTCCTTCGTCATTGCGAGGCGCGCAGCGACAAGGCAATCCAGAGAGGTAAGCGACGCCCTGGATTGCTTCGCTTCGCTCACAATGACGGTTTTGGAACAGATATTCACTCCGCCGCCTCCATCACGGGTTCAGCCGCATTATTCTCACGAATCCTTCGCTCCATCTCTGGACGGAAGTGACGGATCAATCCCTGAATCGGCCAAGCCGCCGCATCGCCAAGCGCGCAGATGGTATGACCTTCAACCTGTTTGGTGACTTCGTACAGCGTATCAATATCGCCGATGTCCGCATCGCCATCGCGCATTTTTTCCATCACGCGCCACATCCAGCCTGTACCTTCGCGGCATGGTGTGCATTGGCCGCATGACTCATGTTTGTAGAAATAGGCGAGCCTTGAAATCGCGCGGACGATATCGGTAGATTTATCCATCACGATGACCGCCGCTGTGCCTAAGCCGGAGCCCAAGTCCTTGAGCCCGTCAAAGTCCATTGGCGCGTCCATGATCTGCTCCGCCGGAACCAAAGGAACCGAAGAACCACCCGGAATAACCGCAAGTAGGTTATCCCAACCACCAGTAATACCGCCGCAATGCTTCTCGATCATGTCTTTAAAAGGTATCGACATGGCTTCTTCAAATACAGCTGGCTTGTCGACATGGCCGGAAACTTGGAACAATTTCGTACCGTGATTGCCTTCACGGCCAAAGCTGGCAAACCAATCGCCACCGCGCCGCATGATTGTTGGCACGACCGCGATACTTTCAACATTGTTCACCGTTGTTGGGCAGCCATAGAGGCCAGCGCCAGCAGGAAATGGCGGCTTCAGGCGCGGTTGCCCCTTCTTGCCTTCCAGACTTTCGATCATCGCGGTTTCTTCGCCGCAGATGTACGCACCTGCACCACGATGGACGAAGACATCAAAATCATAGCCGGACTTGGCGGCGTTTTTCCCGATCAAACCCGCGTCATAGGCTTCCTTGACGGCGGCCTCCATGACCTTGGCTTCCATGATATATTCGCCGCGAATGTAGATATAGGCCGCACGCGCACGCATCGCGAAACCGGCAATCAGCGCGCCTTCGATCAACTTGTGCGGATCGTTGCGCAGGATCTCGCGGTCTTTACAGCTACCCGGCTCGGATTCATCGGCGTTGATGACGAGGAAGCTCGGCCGCGGATTGCCCTGACTGTCGGTCGGTGCTTCTTTGGGCATGAAGGACCATTTCAGACCAGTCGGAAAACCAGCACCGCCACGACCACGCAGGCCGGATGCTTTGATCTCCTCAATAATCTTGTCATTGCCGAGTTTAATAAACTTCGCGGTTTCGTCCCAATCACCGCGCTTTTTAGCAGCTTTCAGACCATAGTCCTGAAAACCATAGACATTGGTAAAGATACGATCTTTGTCCTGAAGGAAATCAAAGCCCATTACTTTTTCCTTCCACGGTTCCAGATTCCACCGACCACGCCGATGATAATAACGGCAAGGCCAACCCAGCCAGCATATCCGTCGAGCAGCATGGCACTAGTATCCTCCCAGACTCGTCATTGCGAGCGAAGCGATGCAATCCGGGGCTTCGCGTATATCCGCTCTGGATCGCGGTGTCGCTGCGCTCCTCGCGATGACGATTTGATGACCGTCCATCACCACTCCTTCCGATAGTCATGGTTCGCATCGACCATCTCGAGCAAATTTGTTGGACCACCTTCCGTTTCGCTGGTCTTGCGGCCGATTTGTGAGCCGACCGGAATTTCTTTGCCCGCGGCCAAATCTTCCAGAATCCGCGTCATAATATCGTAATCAAGATCTTCGTAATTATCGTCGTTAATCTGGACCATTGGCGCGTTGGAACAATTGCCCATACATTCAACCTCGGTCAGCGTGAATAGCCCGTCGGGCGTCGTCTTTCCTTTGGCCATGCCTTTGTTTTTACAGGCCGCCATCACATCATCGCTACCGCGCAGCATGCACGGCGTAGTGCCGCAAACCTGCACATGGTAACGGCCAACCGGCGCCAAATTATACATCGTATAGAAAGTCGCGACTTCGTAAGTCCGCATATAGGGCATATCGAGATATTCAGCGACATATTCGATCACCGGAACCGGCAGCCAGCCCTGTGTTTTGGTGTCTTCACCAACCTGACGCTGGGCCAGATCAAGCAGCGCCATCACTGCGGATTTCTGGCGGCCTTCCGGATATTTGGCGATTTGCCACTTGGCCAGTTTTTCATTTTCCGGCGTGAAAGCAAAGTCACCCCATTTGGCGCGGGTTTCGATCTCGTCTGGAATTGCTGCTTCGACCATCAGAGCGCGCTCCCTTCAACAGCCGTCACCCCGGCGAAGGCCGGGGCCCAGTCCGAAAAATGCAAAGCCGCTACGCGACGTTCTTCATGGGCTGGATACCGGCCTTCGCCGGTATGACCGGAAAGGGCGCGGGTTTCGAGTTCGTCGGGGATGTTGGGTGCTTCAGCCATATACAATACGCCCCAAATCAATTTCTTGGACCCAGCTTATCTTATTTGAGACTATCGCTCCAAACTCCTCGACCCGGTCAAATCCAAAAATATGTAAGAAGGTCGGACTAGCATCAAGTGCTCCAATTCGGTAACTTCCCCCGTCTACTCTATCCCATTTGCTGTATGAGCAATAAACATCATCCTCGGGAGACCAGATCGATTCTTTCCCTTCTGGCAATCGCCAATGCCAACCCTGTTCGTATTGGCGACTGCGGAAATATTCATAAAGTCCCTCTTGGTCCGGAATGTATCCGTGGGGTCCATTTTTTAGAATATCTTGAACGTCCGAAGCTTCTACCGACAGTGTTTTTGCCCAATACATCCAATGCGAATGATTGCTTTTTCCTCGTGATCCATCAGACAAAGTATCACTAACAAATTGCCAGTTGTTTGCATTGCCGGCCGCAAAAAAAGCAAAAATTACCTCTCTAGCCTGTCGTAATTCAGAATCTGACGATTGGGCAGAAGCGCCAGCTGCTAAAAGCGAAACCGGCATAACCGATGCTGCTCCAAGAATTTCGCGCCGCTCAATCACCGGTCGCACTCCCCGAACACGATATCGATCGCACCCAAAATGGCAGTGGCATCGGCCAGCATGTGCCCCTTGGTCATAAAGTCCATCGCCTGCAAATGCGAAAACGCGGTCGGACGTATCTTACAGCGATAGGGTTTGTTGCTGCCGTCGCTAACCAGATAGACGCCGAACTCGCCCTTTGGACTCTCGGTCGCGACATAGACTTCACCGGCGGGAACGTGAAAACCCTCGGTATAGAGTTT
>CALKXX010000070.1 GCA_938003725.1 uncultured Sphingomonadaceae bacterium
ATTGCTGTCAAAAGCTTGTTTGACATATTCGATCTCACGACCGGACATATGGGGGCGGGAAAGCCAGATACGCATAATTATTACCGCTGCGCTTTGCGAAAGGTGAAGCCGCGATCATCGTCGGTAATATAAGCGAAGCCCAGATCGTCCATCGTCTCACGATAACGATCACCGGTAATGGCGAGCGAGATATAGGTTTCGGCATCGGCCGCCAGCATATCTTTCATCCCTTTCAGGATTTCCAGTTCCGCGCCGTTGGTGGTGATCGAAACAAGTTTTGGCACCGGCAGGTTATGTTCAGCGAGCACCTTGTCCACGGTTGTCACAGGGACGGGAATTTCACGATAACCGCGGCGTTTCATTTCTTCCGGCGTCGCTTCGGAAAGTTCGCTCAGGACGGCAGAAGCAGGGTGTTCCTTGCTCTCATAGAATTTGAGCGTCTTTTCTTCGGACCAACCGCCGGCGTTGATGACTAGAACATGATCGGCAAAACCATTGCGTTTTGCAAAAGCCCGCATCTGGTCACAATTGTCGCTATCTGGTTCCATGATAACCAGTTTTCCGCCACCGGAAACAATGTGCATGAAATAGGCGGAACGTGAACGTCCAACCGCAAGTAGATCGGCCGGTGCGCCGATTTGAAAAACCACATCGCCGGGCTTGATAAGAGAATAAGGCTTACGCTGTTTCCGCGCACCCATCCCCCATTTATAAAGCGTGCTTTCAGGCATAGCGCGCAAAATTGCAGCGGCCGGTTTCGTCATCATCCGCCACAGGCGTTCCGGCAGCAACAACTTGGTTTTCAGGATTAAATCCCGATCATTTTTGATCGCAGCGCTCAAAATTCTCGTCCTCCAGTATATGCGGGGCCTATTGCCCCAATGGGCCGGTTTTGTAAAGCTTTGTGAAGGCCGGTTTGCAGGCCATTTTGCACTTCATAAAATCAATATATTTCAATAAATTGCTGCGGGTGTTGGATGCTCAACTTGATGTGGGATCAAAGCGAATGGAGCATTGTCTGCCACTGATTAAGGACAGCCTCAACACGGGTTTTTTCCTGATGATATCTTGCTACGGATTGTTTGGCATTTTTCTTTGCCAGCAAAGCTTCCAACGCTTCCGCAACGGCCTGCGGCGTATCGGCGCTGGGAACCGTGCCCAAGCCATTATCCGATATATCCTTCGCCAGAGCGCTATGTGGTTCCACGAGGGCAAGCATCGGAACGCCAAGGCCGAGATAGGTCAGCACCTTTGAAGGGTAGGAGACATTGTAGATATCCGGTGACAGTGACACCAAGCCTACATCGGAAGCACGGATCAGTTTCTCCGCTTGCACATACGGAAGAAACGGACCGAATTGTACTTGCGGATGCGCACCCCATTTCTGTTGTAATCTGGGTTTCATCTCGCCATCCCCAAGCATCAGCAGTTCAAGGTCCGGATGTTTGTCAAAACACAAAGCTATGCCGTCGGAAAGTAGATCAAGATTCTGAAATTTGCCCAGATTTCCGGCGAATATGATTCGCGTCTTGTCGCTCGGCTTGAGCAATTCTTTCGGCGGGTCTTCATCCTTTGCAAAACTCGTCAGTTGAAAATTGTTGATGATATGGACGGGCAGGGGCTTTCCGGCTGCCCGGCGTTGCAGTGTATTGGCCATATCCTGTGACAAGACAATGATCGCAGAGGCCCGGCGCAATGTTTGATTGTCCAGCCAAACCAGCAGCTTGAACAGGAAACCGCGCCCCAGCCGCCCACCGGAATATTTTGATACTTCCGGATGTACATCTTGCATATGATAGACGAATTTTGCTCCGGCGATTTTTGCAGCCAGGCTAGCCGTCCAGCCAGCGGCTATTGGCGGGAATGTTGCGGCGGTGACTATATCTGGCCGTTGCCGGATGATATGCAAGAGCAGCCCGAGGCAATAAATGAGCACGTTGATCGCTCGCGCCAATGGATTGCTCTTATTCTCTCGCATCACCGCTATGCGCTGAATATGGACATCGTTCAGTGTCTCATTTTTGGCTGCCTTTTCTCCGGAACCATAGGAAGGTTGCGATGCGAAGACATGCACATCATGGCCTTGACGAGCGGCATCTTCGGCAATGGTCCGCATCATGGCAGCATAAGGCGGGGTGTCCGGCCAAAAATAGCGGTGCGTGAATAATATCTTCATGAACCGGTAAACCTGCTGGCCTTAAAATCATAATATTGTTGCGCGTGACCGGCTTCTAAGGGGAGCGGAAAATGGCGTTTCCCCAAAATAATCGCAATGATCGCCGCCGCTGTGCGGAACATTACCCCAAAGTCGGTAAAAATATTGGCATGTTCGATATAGCCTAGTTCAATGGCGAGCTTGGGTGCGAGCATATGCTCAAGATAGCTGCCTTCCGGATCATCGTCATCCAGCACATGATCGCCATGCGTATACCCGAATATCGCACCGGGGCTGGTCACGCCGGGACGCACTTTCAGTGTTTCCAGCATCCAGTCGGTATAACTGTCGTGCACGATAGAAACCGATTCAGGTCGCGGCCCGACAATGGACATATCCCCGGTCAACACATTCCAAAGTTGCGGTAACTCATCTATTTTGGAGCGCCTCAAAAAATTGCCGAACGGAAATATCCGCGCGTCATTTGGCGCCGTAATTTGCGAACCACCATCCTTGCGAACATGCATCGTCCGGAATTTATGCATCGCAAATGGCTTCTTGCCGCGACCCATTCGGTCGGCTTTGTAGAAAACCGGTCCAGCGGACGTGAGCTTTATCCCGGCCATCGCGATAAGCATTAACGGCGATGTCAGGACCAGCAATATCCCGGAGCTCAATATATCAAACAATCGTTTGAGCATGGCTAGCTCGAGAGGATTTCTTTGACGGCGGCGATAACATAATCCTGTTCTTCTTCGT
>CALKXX010000071.1 GCA_938003725.1 uncultured Sphingomonadaceae bacterium
CCGATAGTGGCGCTTGTCCTGTGGACCATGCTCATTTGGCTATGGATGTATGTCACCCGTATTCCTGCGATGGGGAAAGCAAAAATCGACATCGCAAATATCACCGGAGGAAAAGCGGGTGATTTGGATGAATTGCTACCACCACAGGTGCAGTGGAAAGCACATAACTATAATCACTTGCTGACCGAACCGACCCTATTCTACGTTATTTCGTTGGTGTTGGCGCTGACCGGCAAAGGCGATGGAATAAATCTTACAATCGCGTGGATTTATGTTGGGTTGCGCGTGCTGCACAGTTTGATTCAGGTGACCGTCAATCGTATCAAGTACCGGTTTTTGGTTTTTGTCCTTTCCAGTCTTTGTATCGTCGCATTGGCTATACATGCTGCGTTTGCAGTATTTCACTAGGAGTAACGCAAGTGAAGTTGAATGTTGCCATTGTGCAAGCCGCCCCGATACCGTTGTCGATTGACGCGGGCATTGCTCAATCTATAGCGCTTGCCAAAAGTGCCGCAGAAGATGGTGCGAAACTCATCGCATTCGGTGAAACTTTTTTGGGTGGATATCCGATTTGGCTAGATGAAGCTCCGGGTGCTGCCCTTTGGGATCACCCCGGAACGAAAGCGCTGCATGCCATTTTGTTGGAACAAGCAGTGGTTGAAGATGACCCACGCTTTGCACCGCTGCAAGAACTCGCCGACACTATGGACATCCGAATATCTATTGGCGCTCATGAACGGATCAGGTCCAGCCTTTACAACAATCAAATATTGTTCAGGCCAGATAAAAAACCACTGAATCACCGCAAGCTCGTTCCCACACATGGGGAACGCCTGATCTGGAATCGTGGCGATGGATCAACAATTGGTGTGGATCAGGCCGATTGGGGGCGTACCGGCAATCTTATTTGTTGGGAACATTGGATGCCCTTGGCAAGGGCCGCTATGCACAATTTGCGAGAGGATGTTCACGTCGCCGCCTGGCCAACGGTGCGGGAACAATATGCCATCGCATCGAAACATTACGCTTTCGAAGGCGGGTGCCATGTGCTGGCCGCCGGCACCATTTTGCATCGAGATGATTTGCTGGAAGGTTTAAAATTGATTGGAGATAGCCCAGAGGCCAAATCATTGTTCCATGAGATACCGGACCAACAGTTACAGTTTGGCGGGAGTATGATTATTGCTCCGGATGCGTCGATATTGGCGGAAGCGAAGACCGGAGAAGACATCCTGACCGCCAAGATTGATTTGTCAGCCGGGACTGAAGCAAAGGCAGCTCTAGATACCGATGGTCATTATTCTCGTGCGGATATATTTGACCTGACCGTAGATATTAGAGAGAAGCCAGGGGTTAATTGGACAAATAGCGACCCCACATAGTTCAATCGGATCTTGAAAATCCGGCTACAAGTTCAACATGAGTTGACCACAGAAATTGCCCCACTGGCTGGATTTCGTTGATAATATAACCCGCATCGACAAGCATTTTGGCATCTCGCGCAAAGCTGGATGGATTGCAGCTGACATAGCAAATTTTTGGAATCTTCGATTGAGCTAGTTGTGCGACCTGATCCCGCGCCCCAGCGCGCGGAGGATCCAGAATGACCGCTTGAAACCGGTCGATCTCGTCGGCGCTCAACGGTCGCCGATAAAGGTCTCTATGTTCGGTGAATATCTGCCTCTTGGATAGATTTGCGGCAACCTTCAGTGCGCCGATCGCGTCTCTAGAACCTTCCGCTGCATAAACCTTGCGGTCCGGGGGTAGCGCGAATGCAAATGTACCAAGGCCTGCAAACAGATCAGCGATCAGCTTTGCCTCGCCGACAATCCCCAACATGGTCGCAACAAGCACGGCTTTTCCATCGTCTGTCGGTTGTAAAAAACTGGACTGTGGCAAGGACACAGGGATCCCGCCTAGTGTGATCGTAACCGGTTCCGGTTCCCACTGTGTTTCCGGCCCATAGCCGCCGTCTACATATAGCCTGGCGAGTTTGTTGGCTTGTGCAAATTTCGCAAGTCCCTCTCGTTCCTCCAGCGTTTCCGGTTCATAGTTACCAATGCCAAGGTCAACTCCCTGATCGGCAAGCGTCATCTCTATATTCATGTCATGTTTTCGGCGCGAAACAGAACGCAGGAATTTTCTGAGCGGCGCGATCAATTCAAAAAGTTCTGGCTTTAAAACTTCACATTGCTGCAGATCAATGATCCGGTGGCTACCCGCCCCGCTAAACCCAAGCTTGAGTTCATTACCAAGCTTTGCCGCGCGCAAACTGGCGCGCACGCGGCTTTTGGGTTTTGAAATTTTCGGTTCGTGCAGTTTGACGGCGGCCAGTCCCTGTCCCTCCAGTGCATATTTTACACGGTCCGTTACAAAGCGCGCATAGCTCTGATCATCCAGTTGCTGCAGGCTGCACCCACCACATTTTTGGAAATGTTGGCAGGCAGGGTCGATATGGTGATCTCCCTTTACCAGCCCTCCATCGGCACTCAACCGATCGCCCGGTGCGGAAAATGCGATATGCCGGCCATCCGATGTTACACCGTCACCCTTGGCCGCAATCCGGACGATCAAGTCACCATCACTTCCAGTCATACCAGACATTCCTCAATCACTTTTGGCAGATTATCAATCAGCATTTCTGGAGAAAAAGATGCACCCGCCAATCGTGCCGCTCTGGTGTGCAACCATTGCGCCTGCTGGGCCGACAAATAGCTATTTCCTGTCGCCGCATATCGCGCCGCAACCACACCCGCAAGTATATCTCCCGTCCCAGCTGTTGAAAGCCAAGTCGATGATTGTCTGGCGACCGAAACATCGCCGCGATCAGAACCGATGACGGTATCTGCCCCCTTGTAAACTAAGGTCGCCGACATTTGTTCCGAAAGAAATTTGGTGCGGTCGATTTTACTGCCATCCGGACCGCTATAGATTTTTTCAAACTCGCCTTGGTGGGGTGTCAACATTACATCATGTGTATGTTGTACAACCCGGGATATAGCGCCCTGCCCCAATATCACCAGCGCGTCCGCATCTAGCAAGAGAGGTTTTTGTGCCGCCAATGCAACTTCCAGAATTTTCTGCGCATGCTGATCTCGGCCCAACCCTGGACCAACGACGACGATGGAAATTCTGGAGTCCTCCAGTATTGAGGCCAGTTGATTCAAATCGGCGTAGTGTTGGCTCACAATGCTATCATCAGCGCACGGCGCAGCGTGGTTGGTGATGATTTTGACATAGCCAGCGCCTGACATTTGTGCAGACTTTGCGGTTAACCTGGCTGCGCCCGGCATCTGTCCGGCAAGAACGCAAACCAACCCACGTGTATACTTATGATCACTCTTCCGAGGTGCAGCAATAACGGGGCGGTCGAGCACCCTCACCGACGACACGCAGTCAATCCCGATATCGACACCGAGTAAATCGCCAACGAAGTTTTTCGCCGGACAGAGATCGTGCGCCGGTTTATAGGCGCCTAAAGCAATCGTCACATCATAGGGCGGTATATCATTGAGGGGCCTACCGTTGTCTGCGTCTACTCCGCTTGGCAAATCAACAGCAACGCGCTTGTCGGCGGCAACAGCCAGACGTAAAAATTGATCCCACAATTTTCTCGTTATTGACCGGCTCAGCCCAGTACCAAATAGGCAATCTACAAATATCTGAGTTGGTTGAGCTTCGTCCAGACCAATTGTCGGGCCTTCCCACATCGATTTTGCGCCTCGTGCCGCTTCCGTTTGAGGGTTACTGCTTGCAGCAACTGTGACATCGACGCCCTTCTCCAACAGCCATTGCGCAATCACATAACCGTCGCCGCCATTATTCCCCGGACCACATATAACTATGGTCGGCAATCCGCAGTAAATGCGCCAGATATGTTGCGCAGCGCCCTGCCCCGCGATACGCATCAATTGTTCGACCGATACCCCAGCATCAATCAAACTTTGCTCGGCCATTCGCATTTCTGCAGCAGTCAGGATATGACTGTTATTGACCATCGGGGTTACTAGTTTCCAGCTTGCGCAGGGATATCGCCGGGATCAACTTCAGCCGGAGCGCTTGCCGCAGATTTCATCTTCGCCGGCATAATATATTTATCGGGGCCGACGCTAACCAATATCTTATCATCTTCGACAATGGAAATTTTCGCTTGTTCTGCGCCATCTGCTGCCGCTAAGCCCCGTCCGTCGGTTAGGACATTAAAGCGCCGGAAACCGCCGTCAGGATGCCTTACAATCAACGTGACACCGTCTTCCCCGGACAGGCGCTCGGTTTCACAACCATTTGTGAAATCCGCGTCCCCGTTGATGGCGCACTCAATCTTTCCGTCATCCGGAGCCTGAGCAGCTGCACGTTCTTCTGCTTCGGCAAGCACCTCGTTATCCGGGCGACCACAGGCGGCGATCAGACAAATCAGAACAACGCTGTTAAATATCCGCATAGACATGTTTTTCGGCCTTCGCTCCGGGATGGGTGATTGCGCCCTGATAGGCAGGACCAACATTCTGAGCATAACGCCATAATGCCCCTGATCCATAGTCATTTTCATTTTTAATGTAGGCGGCACGCCGCTTTTCCAGTTCATCGTCCGGCACTTCCAGATCAATTGTACCCGCCTCGGCATCAATGTTGATGATGTCGCCTTCCTCAATCAAGCCAATCGGGCCTCCATCTGCCGCTTCCGGACCAACATGTCCGATACAAAAGCCGCGCGTAGCACCAGAGAAACGGCCGTCGGTTATCAGTGCAACTTTTTCACCCATACCCTGTCCATACAGCGCCGCAGTGGTTGCTAGCATTTCGCGCATACCCGGACCGCCTTTCGGTCCCTCGTTGCGAATAACGACAACAGAGCCCTCCTTGATTTCGCGACTTTCGACCGCCGTAAAAGCATCTTCTTCACATTCGAACACCTGCGCCGGACCGCGAAATTGCAATCGGTCCATTCCCGCAACTTTCACAATCGCTCCCTCTGGAGCCAATGTCCCTTTCAGGCCAACTACACCGCCAGTTTCAGTGATCGCATTGCTGACCTCATAGATGACCTTTTGATCAGCATTCCAAGTAATCTCATCAATATTCTCACCCAATGTTTTTCCGGTGATTGTCATACAATCATCTTTCAACAGACCATGGTCCATCATCGTTTTCATCAGCATATAGACACCGCCGGCATCGTGCATATCTCGGGCGACATATTTTCCGCCAGGTTTCAAATCAGCGAGGTAAGGCGTGGTTTTGAAGATATCGGCAACATCGAACAAATCAAATTCAATACCTGCCTCGCTCGCCATTGCTGGAAGGTGAAGCGCTGCGTTGGTTGAACCACCAGTTGCAGCAACCACTCTTGCAGCATTGATGAAAGCATCCTTGGTACAGATATCGCGGGGGCGAAGATTGCGTTCGATAAGGGTCATGATTTGCCGCCCGGCATCTAAAGCCATAGCGTCCCGGCTATCATAGGGCGCTGGTGCCATATTGCTATTGGGCAGCGACAGGCCAATGGCTTCTGCGACACATGCCATCGTATTGGCTGTAAATTGACCACCGCAAGCACCGTGTCCCGGGCAAGCAACTTTCTCCAGTTCGATCAGTTCCTGTAGCGGGCATTCTCCAGCACTATGTTGTCCAACCGCCTCAAAAACGTCGACGACGGTGACATCTTTATCGTTGAAACGTCCTGGTAGGATCGAACCGCCGTAAACGAATATCGATGGAACATTCAGGCGCAGCATGGCCATCATCATACCGGGCAAGCTTTTGTCACAACCGGCATATCCGATCAAAGCGTCATAACAGTGACCCCGCACACTTAGTTCGACAGAATCCGCAATCACTTCCCGCGAAACAAGCGACGATTTCATACCCTGATGGCCCATGGCAATGCCATCTGTGACCGTTATCGTGTTGAAGCGCCGCGGAGTACCTCCGGCTTCAACCACCCCTTGCCGTGCTATATCAGCCTGTGCATCGAGCAAGGTGTTACACGGCGCGCTATCATTACCAGCAGATGCAATGCCCACAAATGGTTTTGCGATATCCTCTTCCGTCATCCCCATCGCATAGTAATAGCTGCGTTGCGGCGCGCGTTCTGGGCCAACGCTTACGTGCCGGCTTGGCAGTTTGGATTTATCGAACTTACTCATCATTATCTTCCCGGTAGATTGCTTGCAGTAGCCCTTCCAAAACTAACGTCATCAGGCAAGGCCTGAAGCAATTTTTGTACACATTCTCATCAGAATATCGGCAAATCGGTGCTGTCCGGTTTCATGTGCAATTAAATCTTGCCGAACCTCCACTCCCGTATAGGCTTGATTGTTCGCTTCGGCATGGCGATCCATCGTGGCATTCAGGTCTTTACCGGAATAGGGCTTCTGATCCCCCACCACCAACTCTTCCTGTTCCAGAAAAGCGATCGCAAAGCGCGATGCGGCCTCATATTCATTATACAAAACACCGATGTCCCAGGGACGTTTGGCATCACGGTCCGAACGCAGCGTCGGTGTGAAACTGTGAAGAGACAGAACAAGTTTTGGTTTCAGCTCCTCGATCAATTGTGCCAGTCGCTGATGATAGGGGTGGTAAAAACGATCAAGGCGATCCTGTTTCTCAATCAGATCCACATGATTGCCCGGAATCTCAACGGCATCACTCAGTTTCGGCAACACGGCCTGTTCTTCCGGATAGCGATTCAAGTCCACGACCAAGCGAGAGGCCGTGCCCATAACCGCCATACAACCTGAATTGGCGCACATGATCCTGGCGATTTCCGCCACACCG
>CALKXX010000072.1 GCA_938003725.1 uncultured Sphingomonadaceae bacterium
TCATTTTGGGCGGTGGCCCCAACCGGATCGGCCAAGGCATTGAATTTGATTATTGCTGTTGCCACGCCTGCTTTGCGCTGACGGATGCGGGCTATGAAACGATCATGGTCAACTGTAACCCCGAAACGGTTTCGACGGACTATGACACCTCGGATCGGCTATATTTTGAACCGCTAACCGCCGAAGATGTTCTGGAAATCCTGTATGTCGAGCAATCGAGAGGCACATTGGCGGGCGTGATCGTACAATTTGGCGGACAAACACCGCTGTCACTGGCTGCCGCGCTAGAGGAAGCGGGTATTCCGATTCTCGGCACTACACCGGATGCGATTGATTTGGCCGAAGACCGTGAACGGTTTGCTGCCCTGGTCGACAAGCTCGATCTGAAGCAACCGGAAAACGGCATGGCCAAGACCGAAGAAGAAGCGGTCCATATCGCCGAACGCATTGGATATCCGGTTTTGATCCGGCCCAGCTTTGTGTTGGGTGGCCGTGCGATGGAGATTGTGGACGGTCCGGCGCAACTGGAAAACTATATCAATACGGCGGTCAAAGTATCCGGCGATCAACCCGTTCTGGTCGATCAGTATTTGCGAGATGCCATCGAAGTGGATGTAGATGCAATATGCGACGGCGACGATGTGGTCATTTGCGGTGTATTGCAACATATCGAAGAGGCCGGGGTCCATAGCGGTGACAGCGCATGCACCATCCCGCCCTATAGTCTTCCCGATAATATTATCGCGGAAATGGAACGACAGGCGGAAGCTTTGGCGTTTGGCCTAAAAGTACGCGGCCTAATGAACATCCAATTTGCGGTGAAAGATGGTGCGGTCTATCTCATTGAAGTTAATCCGCGAGCGAGCAGAACAGTGCCGTTCGTCGCCAAGGCCATTGGTGTTCCGATTGCCAAGATTGCAGCGCGCGTAATGGCTGGCGAAAAACTGACTAACCTGCCATCAATTGATAGGAATATTGATTATATTGCTGTGAAAGAGGCAGTGTTCCCGTTTAGTCGCTTCCCCGGCATTGACCCGGTTCTGTCACCCGAAATGAAATCAACCGGCGAAGTTATGGGCATTGACCAGACATTCCCTATCGCATTCGGCAAATCGCAGCTGGGCGCAAATAATCATTTGCCGCAAAGCGGAACATTGTTCGTTTCGGTGAAGGAAACAGACAAAGTCGTGATCGAGCCCGCGGCTCGTCTGGCCGATAAGCTGGGATTTGACATTATCGCGACATCGGGAACGGCGGAATATCTGGTGAGCAAAGGCATCAAGGTCCAAAAAATCAACAAAGTTGCTGAAGGCCGCCCCCATATTGTCGACCGGATCAAGGATGGCGACATTGCCCTGATTTTCAATACGACAGAAGGGTGGCAGTCGTTGAAAGACTCTAAGTCGATCCGCGCGGCCGCCCTGAATGGCAAGATTCCGATCTACACAACTGCGACGGCCAGCAATGCGGTGATGCAAGCGATTGAGGCAATGCGCGACGAGACTCTTGAAGTTCGCGCACTTCAGTCTTATTATACAGGCTCGCAGAGTTAATTTCCCGACATTTTGTCAACTGCGGGCGCGTTGCATAGCAAGAGCGCCGGGAAACTATTTTTGACGCGGTGGCCCTGTAACCCGCCGCGAATTGACTGGAAAGGCCAAAGATATGGCTGTTGAAAAAGTACCAATGCTGCAGGAAGGCCACGATAAGCTGGAAGCAGAATTGAAAGAACTCAAAATCGAACGCCCCAAGATCGTGGATGCGATCGAGGAAGCGCGGGCGCATGGTGATCTGTCGGAAAATGCCGAATATCATGCCGCGAAGGAGCGTCAAGGACAGGTTGAGGCGATCATCGCGGATCTAGAGGGCAAACTCTCTCGCTCTCAGGTGATTGACCCGTCAACGCTCTCTGGCGATAAAGCTGTATTTGGTGCCACGCTCCATCTGTTGGATGAAGACGACAAGCCGGTAAAATATCAACTGGTTGGTGAAGCCGAAGCGGATGCCAAGGCAGGGAAAATCAGCTATAACTCTCCGATTGGACGGGCCTTTATCGGCCGCAATGTGGGTGATGAGATAGAAGTCACCGTGCCCGCGGGTGAAAAATATTACCTGCTCGAAAAGATTGAGTTCATTTAGCTCCGCTAAGGTTGTGAAACGATGAGCGCATACAGATGAATTTTCCGCCCGGAAAGCTGACCAACGGCCTGATCATCGCAAATGTGGTGATTTTTCTGTTTCTCTGGCTTTCCGAGCTGGACCAACTAGCTGTCGCAAAAGGTGGTTTCTTTCCCATTCGGATGGGAGAGGGATTGCCCTTACTCGACAGCTTTGCGCCTTTGGTTCCCGCTTGGCTAACCCCATTGTCATCCGCTTTTCTGCATGGCGGTTTTCTGCACATCTCATTTAACATGATGATGTTGTTATTCTGTGGCCGCTTCGTTGAACAAGCGTTGGGGGCCAAATTGATGGCGCTGCTATATGTTGTAGGCGCTTATGCAGCGTCATTCTCTGAATATATTTTTAACAGCATGTCCGACATTCCCGTGGTCGGCGCGAGCGGATCAATATCCGCTATTTTGGGGGCATATGCGCTGTTATTTGCACGCAATGAAGTGAAGCCAGTGGGGCCGATACCAGGATATATATCCGAGACAGACTCCGAGGTGTTGGCGCATCTGTTGTCGCACACCATGGATCTAAACAACTGCTCATTAGTGGACGCGATGCGTGAGGTGTTGACTCGAATAGTAGGCACGTACGGCATCGCCGCGATCAGCAGTGCTGAGTCTGAGAAAATAATACTGGCGCGAAGTGGAAGTCCGGTGATCATTGGCATAGG
>CALKXX010000073.1 GCA_938003725.1 uncultured Sphingomonadaceae bacterium
CAGTAGGTCGCTGGTTCGAACCCAGCAGGGCTCACCATATTTTTCCATCATTACGTGGATTTACGCACGTCACCGACCGTGATTGGTGTTTCCATTTTGGTTGCCGGTACAAATCTTCGGCTATTGGTCTCAGAGGTGCCAAGCCTAGCGTAAATGTCAGACGGCCGCTGTTAACTAGCCACCAAATTGTTCCGCGGCATCCCGTACGGCGTTCAAAACATCATCCTTCCGATACCGTAGCGCAGCGCGCTCCGTCTCATCGGCATCATAACGCACCCAATTGCCGCGTCCCTGCGGAATGGCGATATCGGGCAACAGCGGATGTTCATCGTCGCGCTCTTCCAACTTCACATCGTTGCCCACCGCATCAAAAAACATCTGGAAATATTCGGTAAAGCTTAGGTTTTGGTCACCGACCAGATAGGCTTTACCGCTTTCCCCATTTTCCAACGCGCCAAGCAACGCTTCCGATAGCGATCTGAAGGACATGAAATTGCTGCCGCCAGCCGGTCCGAAATGCGGGATCGGAAGCTTTCCCTGGGCCCATTGCACATAGGGGTCAAAGATCATGCTCGGCAATCCGGACACACGGCCAACCATGAACGGCGCGTTGATACTCATCACCGCGAAATCAGCAGTCGCTTCTGCACGGGCACCCGCACAGGCGGCCAGGCGTGACTGGATATAGCGGTTGCCATCGACCAATTGCGGCGCGGCCTGTGCATAATAGCTGCCGAGCTGCACCATGCGCTTTACACCTGCATTCCGGGCGGCACGCGTGAATGCCGGAACCGCTTCGTCATTGGCTTTGCGGAAATGTTCGCCAATATCTTCGGGCTTTCCTTCCGGCGGCAAATGGCGCGGATCATTCCCTGCGGCAAAGATTATCCAGTCGAACCCTGTTAGCTTGTCAGGGGTGAAATCTCCCGCAACATAATCCCCTTGAAGGAAAGGAATATCGGCCATCGGTGTTCCTTGGGGTGCGTCGTTGCGCGCCGCGATGGTAACATCATGCCCCTTCTCGTGCATATATATCGCTGCATGACCCCCCAAAGCGCCCGTTCCGCCTACTACCAGTGCCTTCATTATGGTGTCTCCATGATGTTATGCTGATTGACCGGGCGCGTTTCCTTACAATCAAGAATAAGTTTGCGTTTGATGAACTGCCAGCCGCCGTCCGTCCGCCGCCATTCATCCTTGATAGGCATAAGGCATATAAAGCTGCGCCGCTTTGCCGCCGTCCACGGGAAGCGCCGTCCCGGTGATATAGCTTGCCGCATCGGACAGCATGAAGCAGATCGCCTCGGCCAACTCGTTCGGCTCACCGCCCCGTCCTGCCGGAATGGCGTCAGCGGTCATGGCCGCGATTTTAGGTGCCTTTTCGGAAAATTCTTCTGTACTTGCGGTCTGGACCTGCCCCGGCACAATCGCATTCACGCGAACGCCGTTTCGCGCGCCTTCCATCGCGGCGCAAGCGGTGAAATGTGTAAGCGCCGCCTTGGAGGCAGAATAGCTCGCCATATTGGTCAGCGCACGAATACCGCAAGATGATGAGACATTGACAATGGCGCCCTTGCCTTGCTCGCCCATGATTTCCATTGCCGCCTGCGTACTGACAAATACCGCATCAGCATTGACCGCAAAATCCTTGCGCCAATGTTCGAATTTCAATTCGGAAATCGGCGCATAGTGGGTCGACATCGCGTTGTTGACCAACATGTCGAGGCGCCCATGGCGCTTAGCTACATCCACAACCAGATCGCGAAAGGCATCGAAATCGGTGACATCAAGAGAGACGGTTTCAACCTTGCCGCCCGCCGCCTCTATCTCCACCTTAGCCTCGGTCAGCTTTTCTTCGCGCCGCGCGCAAATGACCACAGTGGCCCCGCGTGCCGCCAGCATTTTAGACGTAGCGCGGCCAATACCGTCGCTGCCCCCCGTGACAATCGCGACCTGTCCTTCGAATGGCTTGCTCATGATATCGACTCCCAATTTTTCTGTGATTTCCGGCAAAATGCGCGTTAGCCGTAATAATGTCCAACAATTTTTGCGCGTTTGATGTAGATCGATTGAATTTCTTGCATATTAGCGTAATTTGTATCAATAGGATTTACGCATAGATAGACTCCAAAGCAAACCTGCGACGGACAAACGCAATGGGCAGATGCACTCGTTACAGGCGCCTTGGACAATATGGTCAAGAGATCGCTTGAAGCGGCGACCGAACGATATAGACAGAATGAATTGAACAGGAGCAATTGATCGGATGGGTTATCCTAAGGATATAAGAATAATCGACACAATGCTTGGTATTCCCGAGGCGGACGATCGAGGTGATTGGTTTGAGAGCTTTAAACCGCTGATTAAAGACGAAGAAACGCTCAAACAATTTTCCATGCCTGCGCAATATATGTTTAAAGATATTCCGCAGACAAAAAATGTCGATGACTTTGTCAGCTGGACCGTCGATCAGATGGACAAAAATGGTATCGATAAAGCAATGGTTGGCTGGAACGAAAATAATACGTCTCGTCAGGCAAAGGAAAAATATCCTGATCGCTTTTTCTTTGACCTGCCATGTGATCCCAACAAAGGCGTCGATGAAGTGCGCCGGATCAAACGCATCCACGCCGAAATTGGCCTTTCGGCGATTAGTGTATTCCCATCCGGCACTCTACCGCAGGTTGCGATCAACCACAAATATATGTTTCCGCTCTATACGGCGGCGGCGGAGCTAGGCATTCCCATTTGCATCAATGCCGGCATCCCCGGTCCGCGCATCCCGTTGGAAACCCAAAAGGTTGAGCATCTCGATGAGATATGCTGGTTCTTCCCCGATCTAAAAATAGTGATGCGTCACGGCGCCGAACCGTGGGAAGATCTTGCCGTCAAGTTGATGCTGAAATGGCCCAATCTCTATTATTCCACCAGCGCATTCGCGCCGAAACATTATCCCAAAGCGATTATTGATTATGCCAATACCCGGGGGGCGGACAAAATTATCTATGCGGGCTATTTCCCAATGGGCCTCAGCCTAGAGCGAATTTTCTCCGACATGGAGAATGTGCCGTTCAAAGACAAAGTATGGCCGAAATTTCTAAAGGAAAATGCGGAAAAGGTCTTTGGGCTTTAATTTTAAAGGGAGCTGGGAAGTCTGCTCCTTACCTATCCATCAACCGGACTGCTGAGACAACCCCAGTGGCCGGAAGCCACCCAAAGGGTGGATGAATGTGAAGGAGATCAAATATGGCTAGTAACGATCATAGCGCAGCGGGCGATGCCCGGACAGCACCCGTTGCCGTTTGGCAAGTGCTCGAAAAGATGAGCCAGGACGAACTACTCGAATGGCGCAAGGCCGAGATCGTCAATCGTACACCGGTTGCGGACCGCAATCTCGACCGGCCTTATGCATATGGCTGGTATCCCGCGCTGCTCTCCGCTGAACTAGCCGTAGGCGAAGTAAAGCCGCTGCGCTATTTTTCGACCGATCTTGTGATTTGGCGCGGTGAAGATGGGAAGGTTCGCATGCTAGATGCCTATTGCCGCCATCTGGGTGCGCATATGGGGCATGGCGGCCGGGTAGAGGGCAATAACTTGGAATGCCCGTTCCACGCCTGGAGCTATAATGGCGAGGGTGTGGTTGAAAGCATCCCTTATTCCAAAAGCATTCCGCCGCAAGTAAAGCGGCCTTGCGAAATACAATGGCCAACCTGTGAAGAAAATCGTTGGATTTGGTTTTGGTACCATCCGGCCGGCGCGCCTCCGGAATGGGAAGTAGAAGTTGTCGAGGAAACGACCAGAGACGACTGGACTGACTATGATATTTACGAGTGGAACGTTTATGGCAGCCTTCAGAACATGGCCGAAAACGGTGTAGATTCTGCTCATTTCAAATATATCCACGGCGCGGCGTCGATGCCGGATTATGAATTTGAATGGGGCGACTTCTGGCGCTCTGCAAGTTTAAGTATGAAAATGGGAACCCCCAAGGGCGAGGTTGACGGCGGCATTGCTTTCAAAAATATCGGTCCGGGACAAAGCTGGACGCGCTTTACCGGTATTTCAGAAACGCTGCTAATCGCTTGCATCACGCCGATCGAAAAAGATCATGTCAGGGCGCGCTTTTGTTTCACCCAGCCCAAGGCGCAGGCAGAGGGTCCAATGGCGGGTATTTCGAAAGCGATCATCAAGGATATTTGCAAACAATTTGATCAGGACAAAGTCGTTTGGGATCGACAGAAATATCTGCCCGACGCTCTGGTTTGTGCAGGCGATGGTCCGATCGCGAAATTCCGCAAACATTATGCACAATTTTACGTCACCCCGGAAAATGACTGAATGAAAAAGGGCGGCAAATGAAAAATTTTCTAACTGCACTGGCAGCGCTTTTGTTGATGGCCGCCGGGCCGGAAAACACAACAATCTACACCGGCGGCACGATCATCACAATGGATGGCGATACGCCGGAGGTAGTTGAGGCTGTAGCGATCAAAAATGGTAAGATTGCAGCAATAGGTAACGAGCAGACGGTCAAATCCAAATCTGGACGTGCCGCAATGGTGGTGGATTTAAAAGGCCGCACCATGCTGCCCGGATTTATCGATGCACATGGCCATGTTTCGGGATATGGGCAGGCCGCCGATCTGGCGCAGCTATCCCCTCCCCCACTTGGCACCGTGGATTCCATGCCGGCACTGCAAGCGAAGTTGAGAGCCTATCTGGCAAACCCGAAGCTGCCTGCGGGTGCACCTGTGATTGGGTTTGGCTATGACGATTCCCAGCTAATTGAAAAGCGACACCCGACGCGGGTTGACCTTGATGCGGTCAGCGCTGATCGCCCTATATTGATTACCCACGCAAGTGGCCATCTCGCGGTCATGAACAGTGCAATGCTGAAACTTGCAAAGATTACAGCGAATAGCCCAAATCCCGATGGCGGCATTATTCGCCGTGGAACCGATGGTAGGACGCCCAATGGTGTGCTCGAAGAAAACGCGTTCTTCAACATAGCGAGCCTGTTCGCACCG
>CALKXX010000074.1 GCA_938003725.1 uncultured Sphingomonadaceae bacterium
CGAAATATTCGACCGCGTTATTGGGGAAAAAGCTCTTAAACTCGCCATAAAGCTGCGCCGCCAGAATCTTGTTCGGGGCGAGGATCAAGGCCGGCCGCTGCAATTCATCGATCACCTTCGCCATGGTGAAGGTTTTTCCGGATCCGGTAACCCCCAACAAGACCTGATCACCTTCTTCAGCCGCAATACCGTCTACCAATTCCCGGATTGCCGTGGGTTGATCGCCGGAAGGATCAAAATCACTGACCAATTCAAACCGCTTGCCGCCTTCCGATTTTTCCGGGCGCACCGGTTTGTGCGGAATGAAATTCTCGTCTGTATCGGGCTCAGCCAACCCTTCCCTGATTACCAGTTTTGCCATGTCATCAATATGGGGCGGTGCGGATCAAAAGTCATCCCCCTAACGCGGCGGCAAAACACAGTGCGTGGCGTAAATTTACAAGACCGGCCAAGAGGTTTATGGCAATGGCCGGGACGTTGAAAAAGTGAGGGATAAAATAGTGAAAAAGATTCTAATATCCGCAGCGGCCATTTCGCTGATTTCCGCATGTTCGGACAATGGTGCAGACGCCGATGGTGACGGCAAGATTACGGTCGAAGAAGTGGCCAGGGAAATGAACGAAGTCACCTTGGAAGCTGGTGAATGGGAAAACACCGTTGAAATGATCGACGTCAAAATTGACGGGATGCCCGAAGGCGCGCCAGCCGGAATGCTGGATAGCATAAAAGGGCGGACAACGACCTCCAAATCCTGCATCACGCCGGAGCAAGCGGAAAACCCGGGAGCAGAATTTTTTGCCGCGCAGGAAAAGACGAGCTGTGAAGTCAAAAAATTTGATATGAACGGCGGCGCTATTTCGTCGGAAATGTCCTGTTCAAACATTGATGCACCGGGAAAAATGAATATCGCCATGGACGGTCAATATGGCCCGAGCAGCTATGACATGACGATGAGCATGAAAGGCGGTGCAGCCGGGATGGAAATGAGCATGACCGCCAAAAGCAGCGGCAAACGAATTGGCGATTGTCCGGCAGGATAATCGGCACATGTATTTGAACAGAACAGTAAAGGCAGGGGCGATGAGCTTCTGCCTTTTTTTATTGGGATATAGCTTGGCGGCGGGCGGCGCCCATGCACAGGTGCAAGAAGGTCCTCCGGCGGCCATCCGGATCGATTTCACCAAAGACACGATTTCCGTCACCGCGATCCAGGGTTATTCCAATCGCACCACGGGCCGGGCCTTGATGCCCGACGATCCTGTGCGCATTGCGTCTATCTCAAAATTCTTCGTGGCACTGGGCGTGATGCGACTGGTGGAAGCTGGAAAACTTGATCTGTATACGGATGTGAATGGCTATTTGGATTGGGAACTGCGCAACCCGGCCTTTCCCCAAATACCCATAAATTTGGGCGATTTGCTGTCGCACCGGTCAGGATTGCGCGACGGGATAAATTACGCACTGCCGATGGACGCATTGTTGGAGGACGAATTGCGCGACCCAAAAGCATGGGATGCGCGCCATCTTCCCGGGACGTATTTCACCTATGCCAATTTAAACTCTCCCGTCATCGCTGCGGTCATGGAGGCTGCAACCGGCAAAAGGTTCGATCAGATCATGCAGGATGAGGTATTCAAACCACTGGGCCTGGATGCCTGTTTCAACTGGATCAATTGCGGACCGGACAAGATCGCCGGCGCGGTGACGCTGTATCGGCCGAACGGCAATGTGGCGAGAGATGACCTGCGCGGCACAAGAGAGACATGCCAGATTGTACCGGCAACGGACGGAAGCTGTGATCTTGCCCGTTATCAATTGGGCAAAACCGGTTCCGTATTCAGCCCCCAGGGCGGACTTAGAATTTCAGCGATGGATCTGGCAAAAACCGGTCAGATGTTTCTGAAGGAAGGCGCCGGGTTTTTGAAATCAAAAACATTGCAAGACATGGCTGGTCCGCTCTGGGTCTATGATGGCAGCAATGGTCAGACCGAAGACGGGTATTTCTGCGGATATGGTTACGGCATGCACGCGCTGGAGTTTAGGGGCAGCGAACCGAAACCGCCTCACCCGGACTGCGCCCGCAATCCATTCCGCAAACGGTCCTCCTATTGGGGCCATAGCGGTGAGGCCTATTCCCTAAAATCCGGGCTTTGGATTACCGACGGCGATTATAGCGGTATAGCGTTTTTTCGGACACAGGTTCCGAAAGATGACCCGCCAGGTCATTGCATCTATTTCTGTGAGTGATAGGTCTCATTCCGAAACCGAATCGATAGACGCCCAAAGGAGAGAATGAATGATTGGCTACACAATGCTGGGAACCAATGATGTTGCGAAGGCATCGCAATTTTACACCAAGCTTTTTGAAGGCACCGGCGTTAGCCCACTTTTTAAATCACCAATTGGTGGTCAATTTTTCGGCAAGTCGCCCAATGACCCAATGATTTGCCTGACCCCGCCATATGATGAGCAACAGGCCAATTGCGGGAATGGTACAATGGTTGCGCTGAAATTTGACGACAATGAAACCGTTGAAAAAATGCACGCGCGTGCCTTGG
Source organism: uncultured Sphingomonadaceae bacterium (assembly GCA_938003725.1). GTDB lineage: Bacteria > Pseudomonadota > Alphaproteobacteria > Sphingomonadales > Sphingomonadaceae > Parasphingorhabdus. Next base: position 2,559 of record CALKXX010000074.1, read on the forward strand.
AATTGGGCGGTAGCGATGAAGGCGAGCCTGGCTGGCGGATGGAAAATGTGTTTTACGGCGCCTATTTCCGCGATCCGGACGGCAATAAAATTTGTGTTTGCAGCTATAATTTTGGAGGGTGAACAATGATTGGCTATGTAACATTGGGAACAAATGATCTGGACAAGGCCCGCGCCTATTATGACGGATTGCTCGGAATTTTGGGCGCTAAGCGATTGATGGAGCTAGAAGAAAATGGCTTCACATTATATGGAGTCGACATGGAAACGCCATCCATCGCGATCACCAAGCCCGATAATCAGGAAGATGCCTTTGCCGGAAATGGCAATATGATAGCCCTGCAACTTCAGGAGCGCTCTGAAGTCGATGCCTTTTATAACAAGGGCATCGAACTGGGCGGCAGTGATGAAGGCGGGCCCGGCCTGCGCGGCGATGAGGGCCCAATGGCATTTTACGCCGCCTATTTCCGTGATCCGGAAGGCAATAAACTTTGCGCCTTTCGTCTTGGCCCGGCATAACGAACAAAAATATCTAAGGGGAAAACACGTGAAGCATCTTTTGGCATTGGCTGCAGCATTGGCGGCCTCTCAACCCGCATGGGCTCAGGATAGTGATCTGGGCACCGCTATTGCGGCGGATTATGACCAGAAGCTGGAAGCGCTGTTCATTGATTTTCACAAAAACCCCGAGCTTTCGTACAAGGAAACCCGCACCGCCGCGATCATGGCCAAGGAACTGCGCCTGACAGGGGCGACGGTTACGGAAAATGTTGGCGGCACGGGTGTGGTTGCGGTTATGAAGAATGGCGAGGGACCAACATTGTTGCTGCGGGCGGATATGGACGGCCTGCCGCTCGTCGAAGATAGTGGGTTGGATTATATGTCTACCGTCACACAGGTCAGCATCGATGGGCAGGAAAAACCGGTCATGCACGCATGCGGCCATGATGTGCATATCACATCGCTGATCGGAACGGCGCGTCAATTGGCGGATAGAAAGGACCAGTGGAGCGGCACGATTGTCTTTATCGTTCAGCCAGCCGAAGAGCGTATTGGCGGGGCGAAGATGATGATGGATGACGGGCTTTATACCCGCTTTCCAAAACCGGATTTTGCCATGGCATTCCATGTTGGTTCGGGCATGGCCACCGGTAAGATCGGATTGAACGAAGGGATCAGCTATTCATCGGTCGATACGGTCGACATTATCGTCCACGGCGTTGGCGCACATGGTGCCTCCCCTCACCGCGGCAAGGACCCGATTGTAATGGGGTCGGAAATCGTGATGGCGCTACAAACGATTGTGACACGCGACATTGCGCCGTTAAAGCCAGCGATCATCACGGTTGGCTCCTTCCATAGCGGTTTCAAGCATAATATTATTTCTGACAAAGCGGTTCTGCAATTGACGGTGCGGTCGGATGATGCGGATACCAGACAGAAATTGCTGGACGGCATCAAGCGCGTTTCGGTCAATATTGGCCGAATGAACGGCTTACCCGAAGACAAATTACCGGAAGTCAAAGTCTCTCACGAAAATACACCTGCGGTTTATAATGACGCGGCATTAACCCAGCGTGTCAGGGGCATCTTTGCGACGCAATTTGGCAGTGACATATTTGATGACAGCCCCCGCGAAGGCATGGGCGGCGAAGATTTTGCCTATTTTGTTGCACCCAATTCCGATGTGCCGGGCGTTTATTTTAACGTGGGCGGTACTGCGCAAGCCGATTTCGACCGGGAAAAAGCCGGCGGTGCGCCCGTTCCATCTCATCACTCCCCGTTCTTTAAAGTCGAACCAAGAGAGTCGGTGACCCTGGGGACAGAGGCAATGGTCGCAGCGACCCTCGATTTATTGGCACCAAAAGGCGAATGAACCTCGGTGCCCGGCGACCTTTCCGATGATCAGATACGCACCCTAAAAAAACTGTTGCTGACCCGGCAATCCGAATTGAAAAAATTGGATGCCGACGGGGCAGACTGGCGCTCACCGGTTGAACTGGATCAGCAAAGCGTGGGGCGCCTTTCGCGCATGGACGCCATGCAGCAACAGGAAATGGCACAGGCCGAAGCGCGTAGACGGGTCAGTGATATCGCACGTATAGAAATCGCGCTAAACCGAATGGGCGACGACGAATATGGGTGGTGCGCCGAATGCGGAGAACCAATAGCGTATAAACGCCTCGAAATCGATCCGGCCGCACATTTGTGCATCGGCTGTGCACCTTGAATTTTGCGCAATCCTTGTGGGCGCCACTCGCGGCGGGATTGCTGCTTAGCATAGGCGCGGTTGGATTGGGCTTTGGCGTTGGCACAGACCATATGGAGGGGGCAAAGCTCGCCGCACGATGGACCTCGCGTGTCGGAGTACCGGTATTTTTGACAGCTTATCTTGCATCAACACTATATAATCTGACGCAGAATAGTTTCACGAAAACTATTCTGAGGCGTCGACGCCAATGGGGTCTGGCATTTGCATGGACACATAGTGTCCATTTGGTGGCGCTAAGCTATTATTTGGTGATTGCCGAAATGCCGCCGGACCTGCTCACCATATTGGGCGGCGGATTAGCCTATGTGATGATCTATGTCATGGCGCTGACGTCGAACAATTGGTCGGTACGAAAAATGGGAAAATATTGGAAACCTATCCATATTTTTGGCATTCACTATATCTGGTTCATCTATTTCTTTACCTATTTCGGGCGTTTCGCTGACCCCGACCTTCTACATATTGGCGTTATTGGCTCGGGCATGATGCTGGCCGCCCTGGCCTTTCGTTTGATGGTCAGATGGAGAAAGGCGCCCAAAAGCGTCAAAGCCTAGTCCAACAGACTCAAATTTACGCTCAACTGCAAGTTGCGCGCATTTTCTCTCTTTATCCCGTGATTCCAGCCGCCTATCATATTCTATGTGGACATACCCTCACATATAGCACCCCTTGACGGGGAATTTGTTGATGGCCGGCATTTTTTCGCATGCCGGGTCTATTTTGAAGACACGGATTTTTCCGGCATTGTCTATCACGCCAATTACCTGCGCTATATGGAGCGCGCGCGGTCCGACATGCTGCGACAGTTGAACATGAATCAGCATGACGCCTTTGAAAGCGGGGAAGGCGTGTATGCGGTTGCCGATATGGCCATCAAATATGTACTGCCCGCAAAGCTGGACGACGATTTGGTCGTCATTAGCACCGTCGAAAAACTGCGCGGCGCGAGCGTTATCATGGATCAGGTTATTTATCGCGGAGCGGACAAAATTGCGTCAGCCCGTGTTCAGGCAGCTTTCCTTAGCCCCGAGGGGCGGCCTCGGCGGCAACCGAAACAATGGACAAAACTCTTCACCAAAGTCATGAACGACGCCCATAACGCATAAAGGAACTCCCGCTTTGCTCGACGAAATTTCGGTAAATGCCCTGTCCGGTAACTTTTCACCTCTGTCGCTTTTTCTGGAAGCGGACATTGTCGTCAAACTGGTGATCGTGGGATTGCTGTTGGCCAGCATATGGACATGGGCCATCATTATCAGCTTCGCCCTGAAAATAGGACGCACGCAAAATAAGTCGGAGAAATTTGAGCGAGCCTTTTCCGCGGCTGAAAATGTCGATAGCTTTTATGAAAGTCACGGAAAATCGACTTTGCCCTTGGCCAAGGTATTGGCCGCTGGTGTGAAGGAATGGCGGCGATCAACCGCACGCGGACCTATTGATCGCGAAGGTACCAGACAAAGACTAGCCACAGCGATGAACGCAACCATTGCCCATGAAATTGATCGGTTGGCGGATCGGTTGAATTTTCTTGCCACGGTTGGCAGCGTCGCGCCCTTTATTGGTCTGTTTGGCACGGTTTGGGGCATTATGCGCGCCTTTGCGGTTATTTCAGCAGAATCCTCAACCAGCCTCGATGTGGTTGCCGGCCCCATAGGCGAAGCTTTATTCGCCACGGCAATCGGTCTATTTGCTGCTATTCCCGCTGTGATCGCCTATAATCGCTTCTCTCACCGCCTGAACAAACTGGAGGCGCGGATGGGCCGATTTGCCGACGGCTTCCACGCGACACTCAGCCGCGAGCTGGAATTGGGGGACTAGGGTGGCAATGAACCTCTCTTCGGGCAGCAGCCGCCGCGTAAGGCGGCGTGCACCAATGTCGGAAATCAACGTCACGCCCTTTGTCGATGTGATGCTGGTATTGCTCATCATCTTCATGGTCACCGCGCCCTTGCTGGTCGCGGGCGTCCCGGTTGATTTGCCGGAAAGCCGCGCCAATGCGCTGGAACAGGATCAAGAGCCGGTACAGATTTCCATCGATGATAGTGGCCGGGTTTATGTTGATGATGACGCGCTGAGCGGTGATGGATTGGTCCAGCGTCTGGAACAGATTTCGGCGGCGCAAAGCCCCGAGGAACCGCGCCAGATCATGCTGCGCGCTGACAAAACGCTAAATTGGGGTCTGGTCATGGCGGTTATGGGGGAACTCAATCGCGTGGGCCTGAACCGGGTGTCTCTGGTCACAACAGGTTCATCCGAGGCTCCATAGAAATGGCCACCTGATATGGACCGCGCGGAAAAAATCGGTTTGGGCGTTGCAGCTGCGGGACATATTGTCCTGTTCGGCCTGCTTTCGCTCAACCTGATTTTTGAAGATGATCGGCCAAAAATTGGGGACCCCTCGGTCGCAGTCAACATTGTCGGCGATCCTGGATCATCAGAGATTCTATCCGATATCCCGCTGCCAATATCGGACCCTGAACCCGATGTCGCGGATGCTTCGCCCGATCCCGATACACGCGATGAATTGACGCCCGTGCCGCCCGATGCCGCGGTTCCGCCGCCGTTGCCCCGCGCTGCGGAAACACCGCCAATTGACCGGAGCGCGGATCAAAAGCGTCAGCGCGAGATAGAACAGCGCCGACAACAGGAAATTGAAGATCGCAAACGCCGCGACCGTGAAGCAAAAGCACAGCGCGATGCGGAAAGCCGCAAACAACGCGAGGCAGAAGCCAAACGCAAAAGAGATGCCGAAGAACGGAGAAGGCGGATTGCCGCTGCTGCACAGGAAGCAGCTAATTCTGCCAACGCGGCGAATAGCGGAGCACCAGCCAAAGCCGCCGGTCAAGTGCGCGGGGAAGTTCGAGCATTGATTGCTGATCAAATCCGGCCTTATATGGGAGGATGCAAAGCTACTGGACCAGATGCGAACAAGATCAAATTATTTCTCAATGTCGCACTCAACAAAAACGGCTCGTTGGCTCGTATATCAACAAAACGAAGGTCAGGCGTCAGTAGCCTAAATCAGAATCAGGTAAAACCACTTGAGGATTGCATCTAC
>CALKXX010000075.1 GCA_938003725.1 uncultured Sphingomonadaceae bacterium
GAAGCCCTTTTCCCAGAGATTGTTGATTGCTCGCGTCAAATCGATCCTGCGTCGTAGTGAATTGATGAAATCCGCCGGGACAGAAACCGATGAAGACACAGCCGAACCTCTGGTCCGGGGCAAACTTGAAATGGACCCCGCTAGACATTTGGTAAAATGGAGCGGTGTAAACGTCACTCTAACCGTAACAGAATTTATGATTCTCGAGACGCTGGCAATCCGGCCTGGCGTGGTAAAAAGCCGAAATCAACTCATGGACGCCGCCTATCAGGACGATGTCTATGTGGATGACAGAACCATTGATAGCCACATCAAACGCCTGCGCCGAAAATTTCGGGAATCCGACCCTGAGTTTGACGCCATTGATACCCTGTATGGAGCGGGTTATCGCTACAACGAGTAACACATCAAAGACTGAGAACGACTTGGTGCTACGTTGGTCATCTCGGCTTTCGCTGACCTCTCGCATATTGGCGGTTAATATCTTTGCGCTGGCGATACTCGCCAGCAGCCTGTTCTACCTGAACAACTATAGGGACCGCCTCACTGAGGAACGTTTGGAACAGGCAACGCTTCAGTTATCGATTGTGCGGGACGCGCTTGCCGGCCAATCATCGACGCGGGCACGTCCGCTAATTCAGCGTTTCGCACAACATCTAGATGCGCGAATACGCATCTATGATGCCGGTGCCAATAAGACGCTGGACAGTTTCGACCTCGCCGAACCCACCTACCAGCTAGTGGATCCAGAAACTCAACCTTGGCGTAAAGATGCTGCACGATTTCTTGATCGATCCATTGAGTTTATCGTGCGAAGCAAGCCGATAACCAAATTTGTTGAGCCTGCCGCAGATAACGCTGCCGCTTGGCCTGAAATCGCCGCCGCCAATAGCAGCGACACCCCGGTCAGCAAGGTTCGTTATGCAGCAGACCGAACGCCCGTGATTAGCGCCGCAATTTCGACTTCAGATGGCGAACAAGCGATTTTGCTAACCACAAACGCCAGGGATATCACCCGGATCGTTAGGGCCGAACGGGCCGATGTAGTGCTCGTCATTTTGGTTGTGGCTATATTGTCGACACTGCTATCTCTATTTCTGGCGCGGACGATCGCAAGGCCCATCCGACGTCTTGCAAGGGCCGCGGTCCGCGTTCGGTTGGGGCGGGCCCCAGAGGTTTCAATCCCGCGCATGGAGAACCGCCGGGATGAGATTGGCCAATTAGCAAAATCATTGGCGGATATGAGCGGTGCATTGCGAGAGCGCATCGACGCCACCGAAGCGTTTGCCGCAGATGTCAGCCATGAAATCAAAAACCCCCTAGCATCCTTGAGATCGGCGCTGGAGGGACTGGAACGGGTAAAAGATCCGGACCTTCAGAAGCAACTGTTGGATGTCGCGTGCGACGATGTGCGGCGCATTGATCGATTGATCAACGACATCTCGGAAGCGTCGCGGGTGGATGCTGAATTGGCGCGGACGATGTTTACGCCCGTCGACGTCGGGCAAATGCTAGAGGAACTGCTGGCGGCACGCGAGAGTCGCGGACTGAATGGTGAAACAGAAATTGCCTTCGCACGTCCCGGTCGCCGCGTAGCAGCAATCATGGGGGATGACGGGCGATTAGAACGAGTTTTTAACAACCTGTTGGATAACGCCGTTTCATTCTCCCCTAAAAACGGTTTGATTGAAATATTAGCGACGCCCGACAATCATCAAATAATCATTCATATTTCGGATCAAGGACCGGGCATTTCAGCTGATCAGAGAGAAAATATATTCAAGCGCTTTCATTCAGATAGACCTGTTGGAGAAGCATTTGGTCGGCATAGCGGCCTGGGACTGGCAATAGCCAAAACTATTATCGAGGGGCACGATGGTACGATTCAAGTCATAGACCGGCCCGATGGCCAGACAGGGGCGTGTTTCGAAATATGCTTACCCCAGGTTGGCATGGAATGAATATGCGCCCGAACCATGACACTCAAATTGTGCACGCCAGTTGCGTAGCGATTGGTAACGAGGCCGTTTTATTTTCTGGTCCGTCAGGCGCTGGAAAATCAGATTTGGCGCTGAGGCTGATAGATCGCGGTGCAAAGCTGGTCGCCGACGATCAAGTTATCCTGACAGCAGTTGAAGCCGGAATCATTACGACAGCACCGGTAGAGATTGCCGGGAAAATGGAAGTTCGGTCAATTGGAATTGTCGAAGTGGACCATGTTGGATCGATCAAATTGAGTTTGTCGGTACGTTTGACGTCTGAACCCGACCGATTTCCTCTGGATCAAAGCACTGAAACTATATTAAACAGAAAAATTCCTGCGATATATATTGATCCGACGGAGCCGAGCGCTCCTATCAAGATCGAGATGGCGCTTAAACAATTGGCAAAAGACACCGACCCAATGTCGGCAAGGAATTTATGACCGCTTCCACCGTTAAAAATGTGCTTTTGATAACCGGTCTTTCCGGTGCTGGAAAATCAACTGCGCTGAAAACATTGGAAGATATTGGCTGGGAAACAATCGACAATTTTCCCATTCGCCTTGTCGAAGGCCTTTTGAAGACACCTCCATCAAGTTCCCGCGGTGATCAAGACCCACCACTTGCGCTAGGTTTTGACAGCCGGACCAGAGGCTTTGAGCCTGATCAATTGATCCGCCGGATCAAAAAACTGCAAGCGAATGAAGACTTCCTAATATCCACGCTATATCTGGATTGTGCTGGTGGAGAATTAGAACGACGTTATGCCGAAACCCGGCGCAGACATCCTCTTGCACTCGATAGGCCCGCCAAAGAGGGAATAGCTTTGGAACGAGCACAGCTGGAACCCTTTCGGCGCTGGGCCGATCATGTGATTGATACCAGCGGCCTTTCTGCCAACACATTACAAAAAGAAATTCGACAAGAGTTCGAGATTGAGGACGCGGCACTGACCACCATAACAATTACAAGTTTCGGCTTTTCACGAGGACTACCGAACAATATCGATTTGCTATTCGATGTACGTTTTCTGACCAATCCGTTTTGGGAATCTGACTTGAAACTTATGACGGGGCGGGATCAGGAAGTTGCGGAATATATCGCAAAAGACCCGGCCTATGACGAGTCTTTGCGTAAATTCGAAGATATGCTCGTCTTTCTGCTCCCAAAATATCAGGACGCGGGCAAAGCCTATGTCAATATTGGTATTGGTTGCACCGGAGGACGTCACAGATCGGTACATGTTGCCGAAGCGTTGAGCAAAAACTTGCAAGCCGCTGGGTTTTCGACCACGGTCTCTCATCGCAATCTGGCCTCCCGGCCAATGGCAGCGCTGGAATCGATGCAAAACGTAAGAGCCGAAAAGGAAAACTGATACCCATGATCGGCTTGGTACTCGTCACACATGGGCAACTCGCAACAGAATTTGTGATTGCAATGGAACATGTCGTTGGACCGCAAAAGGCAATTGCGTCAGTCTGCATTGGACCACATGACGATATGGAGGAAAAACGTCAAAAAATCGCCGAATCTATAAAGGATGTAGACGATGGAACCGGTGTCATCATCCTAAGTGACCTATTTGGCGGGACACCCTCAAATCTAGCGATCTCCTTTCTAGATAAAGGAAGCGTTGAGGTAATTGCCGGAGTTAACTTACCTATGCTCATCCGCCTCGATGGCGCCAGAAAATGCATGAATGTCACCGACGCGGTGGCCGCCGCCAAGGAAGCGGGGCAAAAATATATCTCGGTTGCTTCTGAAATCCTTGGAAGCGACGCGTGAGTGAGCATCGCAAATCAGTAATCATTACGAATAAACGCGGATTGCACGCCCGGGCGAGCGCCAAATTCGTAACTTATGTCAGCAAGCTTCCGGATGGAATTTCGGTCAAGGTTGCAAAAGATGGTACCGAAGTAACTGGGACCTCCATCATGGGATTGATGATGCTTGGTGCAGCCAAGGGGGACAGTGTCGAGATTATAGTTGGCGGTGAAAATGCCCAAACCGCGCTGGAAAAGCTGGCCGGCTTGGTCGTCGACGGCTTTGGCGAAGATTGATCCGCTAATGCGCCGCCAAATTTCCGGTTTTTCTAATCCCACCATAAAACGCCTGAAAAGTTTGCGCGAAAAAAAGCATCGTAAGCGAGAAGGTCATTTTCTCGCAGAAGGCCTTAGAATACTCACCGAAGCGTTGGATGCCGGTATTTTGCCTAAATTGCTGGTTGTTGCAGAAGACGTCGAATTGCATCCCCTAGCCCAAAAAATAGAGCAAGCAACAGTTGCGAATGGCGGAGAGGTGATTGAAACCAACACAGCCATAATCGGGAAACTATCCGGTAAATCAAATCCCCAATCGATCATCGGGATTTACGAAGATCATCCGACACCACTTATGGAACTAGATCGCGGTGCATCGGACATTTGGTTGGTCGCGCAAGCATTAAGAGACCCGGGGAATCTGGGGACCATATTAAGGACCGGCGACGCCGTGGGAGCTGGCGGCTTGATCCTGATCGACGATTGTGTAGATCCGTTTTCAGTCGAAGCCGTGCGCGCCAGTATGGGGGCCGTCTTCACACAAAAAATAGTTCAGTCACCTTGGCAAGAGTTTACCGATTGGCTGAGTAGTGGTGACGGTCAGTTAGTGGGAACAAGCCTCAATACTGACGCGGACTATCAATCCGTTCAATATACCTCCCCGACATTCCTGTTAATTGGTAACGAAGCACAAGGGTTGCCGGCTGAGTACGAAGATGCGTGCGATATTCTGGTTAAAATGCCGATGATGGGCAAAGCAGATAGTTTAAATGCAGCAATTGCCTCTGCCGTGATGGCCTATGAGGTATTGAACCAGCGCCGCAAGTGACATGAATTTGGAATTCCGACAAGATGTGCTACGCTAAATTAGGGGAGAAAATAATGAAGCATTTGATGACTATCGTGCCATTTCTGGCGCTATTCACCATGTCCTGCAGCGAGGCAACAGAGCAACCGGCCGCGACGGAAGAAAAGCTTGGCGACTATAGCGCGCTGGGGACAGAGCCGGGTTGGACCGTTGATATCAAGAGCGATAAAATCGCGTTCACATCGCAAGAGGGTAAGAACATCGACCTCCCGGTTGATCGGGCCAAGAAAACTGAAACGGGGTGGGAGGTCAGAGGGTTTTCCGATCAAGATAATATCAATATTTCCATCACGTCAGGCGCCGAATGCAGCGACGGTATGAGCGATCGGAAATATGCCGATACTGTGGAAATTAAGGCCGGTGAAGTTGGAACACGCATGGGTTGCGGCGGTGAAATAACAGAAGAACCGAACGGCGCGCTCTAAAAATCAACGGCTATTTTTCTGTTTCGTCTTTCAGTCGGCGGTCGTCCTTAATTAGTGCCGCCTCTGCATCGCTTGAATAGCGAGGCAAAGCCTCGATTTCAGGGACTTCATCCAGGTCTTTTTTTCCGGTCTCTATCTGGAGCTCGGCAAACTTTCGCCCGGTCGCCATGATATTGCGCTCAAAACTGCCAACGAATTTATTGTAATTCCCTACAGCGCTGCCCAGACCGGATCCCATGCGCTTTAGATGTTCACCGGCAACTGCTAGCCGGTCGTACATTTCCTTGCCCAAAGTGCCGATCTGCTTAGCCTCTGCAGCCATTTTTTCCTGTCGCCACACACCGGCCACAGTCCGGGCGATTGCAACCAGATTGGTCGGAGTTGCCAAAAGTACCTTCTTTTCAAATGCATGGTCCCAAAGGCCTGGTTCATGCTCCAACGCAGCGGCCAGGAAATGTTCACCGGGTACAAACATGATCACATAATCAGGCGCATCTTCAAACTGATCCCAATAGGCTTTCTTGGACAATCCATCGATGTGCGTTTTCATCGAAACACAGTGGCGCGCCATCGCAATATCTCGCGCGCCTTCCTCATCCGCCTCAAACGCATCCTGATACGCGTTAAGCGATACCTTTGCATCGATAACCAGCTTGCGTCCACCAGGCACACTGATGACCGCATCGGGCCTCAGGCGGCCTTCCTCGGTTCCCACACTCTGTTCCGTCACAAAATCGGTATGTTCCGATAGACCGCAGGTCTCCAGAACATTTTTGAGCTGTTGTTCACCCCAACGCCCTCGCGCTTTAGGCGCATTTCGCAATGAATTAACCAGTCTTGCCGCCTCGGATTGCACGCGTTCCTGCCCCGCCCTAACCTGCTCAATGGTGGCGATGACGCCGGCATAAGCCTCGGTACGATCCTTTTCGATCTTCCGAACGCTCTCCTCATAGGCGGTAAGACGTTCATTAACCGGCTGCAGAAGCTTCGAAAGCTTCTCACCGCTCTTCTCGCTTGCCTGATCAAATCGTTGATCAGCGCGTTCCAAAAACTGTTTTTGTGCCGTATCCAGCAGCTTGGACCCAACTTCCGAAAATTGCGCCGACAGCGTTTCTTTCGCTTCCATCAGCTGTTGCATTTGCTTTTCATGGTTCCGCGCATCGGCTTGCAATGTCGCCAATTCAGTCTTGGCGACATCTCGCTCATCTCGCACACCGTCCAGAGTGATCCGCAGCGCGTCTGCCGCTTTAGTGGCTTCGGCAGCAGGTTTTCCCCCAACAAACCAACCCAATGCCAAACCGCCCAACAGCGCAAGCACAATAGCTAAAACTAAGATTATGGGATCCAAGAAAAGCTTTCCTTCTGACTAGAACGGAAAGAGAACATAGGCGTGATTCATTCCTAACTCAAGCTAAGAATTATTTGGTCAGCTATGCCGCTATTCCCTGATCTTTGCGTTGTTTTTCAAGCTTCTTCAGCACCATCTTGCGTTTCAATCGGGAGAGGTGGTCGATAAATAATATACCCTCCAGATGATCCATCTCATGCTGTAAACAAGTTGCCAGCATACCGTCTATCTGGGCCTCATGCCGTTTACCGTTCACATCCTGCCAACGCGCCGTGATCGCGGCCGGACGGTCGACTTCGGCATATTGGTCAGGGACAGACAGACAACCTTCATTATAGCTATTCAGATCGCTGGACGGATCAAGAATTTCAGGGTTGATGAAGACTTTTGGGTCATTCACAACCTCATGCTCGTGGTCACAATGTTCACCATGCTCGTGATCGTGCTCGACGGGCTCTTGTAGGTCGATGACCAATATCCGCTTTGGCACACCCACCTGTATCGCAGCCAAGCCAATCCCCGGCGCATCGTACATTGTTTCAAACATATCATCGACCAGCGTTTTGAGCTCATCGTCAAACTCGGTGACGGGCTCTGAAATGGTTTTCAGGCGCGGATCAGGCACCTCTATGATCGGTAAAATAGACATGATTTAAATTTAGGGATACGGCGCGGTTTCGTCAATGGAAAGGCTGACGCGCCGACAAAATTCTATGGGAGATCTTGGGCGAGAGGTTACTCTTGCACTTATCCAATCGGACGGCGGGCACGAAGCGCCTGTGCAAGCGTCCCCTCATCCAAATAATCCAGTTCACCACCAACGGGAATACCGTGCGATAACTGACTCATTCTAATGGGATAATTTTCTAGGCGCTCCGCGATATAGTGCGCAGTTGCCTGACCCTCTAAGGTCGCGTTCATAGCCAGTACGACTTCGTCTATACCGCCGACCTCCACCCGTTTTATCAATTTATCAATACCAATATCCTCGGGGCGGACGCCATCAAGCGCCGACAGTTTTCCGCCCAGGACGTGGAACTTTCCCGGGAAAAGTCGGGATTTATCGAGCGCCCAAAGATCGGATACTTCTTCCACCACACATAGCGATTTTTCATCTCGGCGAGGATCGCTACAAATCTGGCAAGGATCCTGCGTATCGACATTTCCGCAAATTCCGCAGGTAATCAATCGGTCGTCAACCCGTTCCATCGCCGCCAAAATCGGTTTCATCGCCGTTTCCGGGCGTTTCAGAAGATACAGCACGGCTCTGCGCGCCGAACGCGGACCAAGGCCGGGAAGTTTGGCGAGGGCCTGAACCAGATTTTCGATCTCTTGCGATGCCATGCGCCTGTCTTTAGGGGGATGTTCACCGCTCTGCCAAGAGCCTTAAAACAACCATGCGAGAATTTATGCGATTAGCCTTTATGGGAACCCCGGATTTCGCCGTTCCTGCTCTAAAAGCGCTACATGATGCTGGGCACGAAATTGCTGCGGTTTACGCACAACCCGCGCGGCGCGCGGGGCGCGGAAAAAAGCTGACCCCCTCATCTGTTCAAATGGCGGCTGAAAAACTAGGTATCGAGGTCCGAACGCCGGTTTCCCTAAAAACGCAAGAAGAACAAATGGCATTTGCAGATTTGAAT
>CALKXX010000076.1 GCA_938003725.1 uncultured Sphingomonadaceae bacterium
CTCATTTTCGGGCTTTTCGCCCGCGACGACCGGCATCGCCAAAATATCTTCGGAAAAACTGCGATAAAGTTCGAGTATATTTAACGTCTCTTCCATCGCTTCGTCGCGCGTCGCATGCGCAGTATGGCCTTCCTGCCATAGAAATTCACTGGTGCGCAAAAACATCCTGGTGCGCATTTCCCATCGTACGACATTGGCCCACTGGTTAATCATGACGGGCAGATCGCGCCAGCTTTGAACCCAGCGCGAAAACGCGGTGCCAATAACGGTTTCCGATGTCGGACGAACCACCAAAGGTTCTTCCAATTTTGCATCGGGATCAACGACCAAATCGTCACCGTCCTTCATCAGCCGGTGATGCGTTACAACGGCCATTTCCTTGGCAAAACCCTCAACATGCTCAGCTTCTTTTGCAAAGTAACTCAGCGGAATGAAAAGTGGGAAATAGCAGTTTTCGTGGCCAGCGGCCTTGATCCGTTGATCCATCAGATATTGGACGCGTTCCCATATGCCGTAGCCCCATGGCCGCATGACCATACATCCGCGTACACCTGACTCCTCGGCCAAATCGGCTTCAGAAACAAGCTGTTGATACCAGCCCGCGAAATCCTGTTCACGGGTGACCGAAAGAGCGTTTTTCTTCACTTATATTTTCCTGCTAATATTTCCCGAAACTTCTGACCCAGCTCTGGGCAATCAATCATCCATCTTTTCGATTTTGGATTGTATTTCGGCGAGTTGTTTTTTCAATTCCATGATCTCTAGGTCTTTTTCCGAAACCGTTTCCTCTTCCATATCCGGCTCTTCTTCGTCAGCTTGATTGGTGTTGCCGATATTCATAGCCTTTTCAACGACGGCAGCGAGCGGACTGGATCGCAGTGCATTTTCAACCGCTTCCTGAAATTGCTTCTGGTTCTTGACCGCCATTTTGCCGATTGGGTTTTTGTTAAGAGCACCTTCAACCGCATCCTGGAACTGCTTTTGATTTGAACGAAAATTATCCATTGACGCTTCAAGATAAGATGGCATCAGGGACTGCATGCTGTTTCCATACATGGATATCAGTTGGCGCAGAAATTTGACCGGCAGCATATTTTGTCCGCTGCTTTCCTCATCAACAATGATTTGTGTCAGCACATTATGGGTTATATCTTCGCCGGATTTTGCATCCACAACCACGAAATCAATGTCATTGCGCGTCATTTCAGCCAGAAAATCGAGCGTAATATAGTTTGACGTCTGGGTGTTGTATAATCTGCGATTGGCGTACTTCTTGATGATGATCGGACCGTCTGGATCACCCTTCGATTTCTTGGCCATGATTACTCCTGAGGAACGAACTACGAATATCTTCTTTTTTGCAGACGCTATATTTCGTTCAAATAGTTTTACGTTAGATTACCATTAGCCAAAATTGTGCAATGCCGCAACAAAAGCTGTTGCGGTGCGGTCTGTCGCACCATATCCGCGAAATTATGGGGTATCCGCAGTGTGCGATTGCGATATGGCAGTCGCACAAGATTTAGTGCCAGATACGCGCCGAACGACGTCCTAGTCCCGTCAAAAGTTCATATTGAGACAGGCCGGATTGATTGGAAGCGCGCACCAGATCAAAATCACAGTCTACCCAGTCTCCCTCGCCCAATTGCGAGGCGTCGGATATATCAATAGCGATCAAGTCCATGGAAACACGCCCCAGCACCCTTAAATTTATACCTTCGGAACGAAACATTCCTGTGTTCGAGAACCCGCGAAGATACCCATCGGCATAGCCAATCCCCAATATCGCAATGCTCATATCCCGTTGAGCCGCATATTGCGCATTATAGCCCACTTTATCACCGGCCTTGAGCTTTCGGGTTTGCAGAATCTGTGCCTGAGGAAACACCACTTGCTGAATTAGGCTGGTCATTTCTTGCCGCGGTACTCCGCCATAGAGGGATAATCCGGGTCTTGTGCAGTCAAAACAATAATCCTGCCCCAGAGCAATTCCCGCGCTATTTGCAAGACTGAACCGCTTGGCCGGAACATTTGAAATAGCGTTAGAGAATACATCCAATTGCTTCAGGTTTTGAGCGCAATCTTCATCAGCGGAGGCCAGATGGCTCATCGCCATATCTATGGACAGACTGTTCATATCAATTGCGCTTAAATCCTCCGGATCGATGCCAAGACGGTGCATTCCGCTATTGATCATCAGATCACATGGCTGCCCTGTCCCGGACCACCGCTTGATTTGCTGCAAACTGTTTAGGACGGGTTTCGCCCTTGATAACGTTGCCGCTTCCATATCTTCGTCGCGGACACCATTGAGCACCGAGACGCTGGTTTCCGGTTCGACCAGTGGTTCGATCTCTAAGGCTTCTTGCCAATTTGCCACATAAAAATCCCGGCAACCAGCATCCTGTAGCTGGCGGACAACATCCGGTGCCCCCAACCCATAGGCATTTGCCTTTACCGCAGCCCCGGCCTGTGCGCCCCCGCTCATTTTATGAAGCGCAGTCCAATTGGAAACGAGATTGTTGCCATCAAGGATCAGCTTCAGGGTCGCGGGAATATCACTCATTAAAATGCGATAGCCGCCTTAACTTGCATCGTCGCGTAGCGCTGCTTCTGGATCATCCGGAATCCCCCACCAGGCGACGATGACACCAAAAGCGACAACAACCCATGTGTACCATAGACCAGCATAAATATCCCCTGACCGCGCGACTATGTAACCCGCGATTAGCGGCAGGAAACCGCCAAGATACCCTGCCCCAATATGATAAGGGATCGACATTGAGCTATAGCGTATTTTTGGCGGGAACATTTCGGACAGCAACGCCGCAACCGAACCATAGGTCAGCGCGCTTAATATCCCCAGCATCAGCAGAATGGCGACAATGCCCACAATGGCTGTTGCGCCGGGCTGTTGCTTAGTAAAATCATAGCCATAATTGCTCAACGCTTCCCTGATACCGGCACTTCGCAGGCCACCGTCAGAAAGCCAGTGTGGGTCAATCGCAATGTCATTGTCGCCCGCAGACATTTTCAAACCCTGCGCATCGGTAAGCTCATAAGCAACGCCTGCCGAGGTCAGCGTTTCCAATATTTTCCCGCAATCGCTCTGCTCACGCTGGAACAGTTCAGCGAACGGATCGGTGCTGCACTGACCGCCCTCAATTCGGACAGGATTGGCTTCCGCGGCCTCAGCCAATCCCGGGTTGGCGAAATGTCCTAATCCCCAGAATGCCGGGAATAGCAACAACAGTGCTGCCAATGCCCCAACAATGATCGGTTTCTTGCGGCCAACTTTATCCGACCATTTGCCGACCATCAGATAGAAAATCATCGAGATCATACCGGAGAAGAATAGGATAAGTTCCACCGTTAGAGCGTCCATATTCATCGGACCACGTAGGAATGACATGCCAGAGAAAAAAGCGGTGTACCAGATGGTTGTCAAAACGCCGGTGACGCCGAACAACACTACAAAAAGTCGTTTTTTGTTTCCGGGATAGGAAAAACTCTCTGTGAACGGGTTTTTGGCGATGTTGCCTTCCGCTTTCATTGCTTGAAAGACCGGACTTTCGTTGAGCTTCAATCGCATCCAGAGCGAAATCACCAGCAATATGATCGACATCAGGAATGGGATCCGCCAGCCCCAAGCATTAAACTCCGCTTCCGGGATCAGGAAACGGCACGCCAGCACAACCGCGATGGACAGTACAAAACCACCCACAACACTGGCCTGAATGTAGCTGGTATAATAGCCGCGTTTCTCGGTTGGGGCGTGTTCCGCGACGTAAATCGCGGCACCGCCATATTCGCCGCCAAGCGCTAAGCCCTGTAATATCCGAAGGAAAATCACGATAAGGGGCGCAGCCATTCCGATGGATTCTGCGCTTGGGATAAAACCAACGCCCGCAGTAGCAATACCCATTAAGGTCACCGTGACGAGAAACGTATACTTCCGCCCTAACTTATCGCCCAGAAAACCGAATAAGATCGCTCCTACCGGGCGAAATCCAAAGCCAATCGCAAAAGTTGCCCAAACCATAAGAATTTCAAGTGTCGGGTTCCCGCTCGGGAAAAAGGTGGGGCCGATTATGTAAAACAGCGTTCCGTAGATGAAGAAATCATACCATTCGAACACGGTACCGGCGGACGAAGCCCCGATCACCAGACGGATTTCCTTATCTGTTGGTTCGCGCTGTCCTGATGCCAAAGCTGCTTCACTGGCCATCTTGTGTTCCCCTAAACTCTCATTCGTCATCCTGCACTTGGTTCGGGATCCAGAGCGGCCATCACCGCGTTTTCCTTTGACTGGATCCCGGATCAAGTCCGGGATGACAATAATCTATTCCAGTTCCAATATAACCGCGTCAACGGCAAGGCTATCACCTTGTTCCGCCTCGACCGATTTCACGACGCCGTTTTTCTCGGCGCGCAGAATATTTTCCATCTTCATGGCTTCTACAACGGCGAGCGGTTGGCCTTCCTCGACCTTGTCGCCCTCGCCTACATGCAATGCGACCAGAAGTCCGGGCATCGGACATAAGAGGAATTTTGACAGATCAGGCGGTATTTTCTCGATCATATGGATGGTGTGCCGGGCAATGCTTTGCGGCAATACTTGTGCATCAAAAGACGCACCGCGCGTGGTCAAAACAAACCCAGTGATCGTCT
This sequence comes from uncultured Sphingomonadaceae bacterium, assembly GCA_938003725.1. Lineage (GTDB taxonomy): Bacteria > Pseudomonadota > Alphaproteobacteria > Sphingomonadales > Sphingomonadaceae > Parasphingorhabdus. Next base: position 4,672 of record CALKXX010000076.1, read on the forward strand.
TTTTTATTTTAACGGTGAGCGGTTGATCGCCAATGCTCGCCTCAATCAAACGATCTCCCGGCGTATATTCGGCCGACAGGTCAATTTCTGTACCGTCAACATCAATACCATCTTCGGATAGTTCCACAGATAGAACATTGTCCCCAATCTTGACCTGCCACTCAGAAGGCGGGTCCAGCCGTTCGCCAAGTTGGTTATCCACCCTCCTTGCCCGATCTGCATGTGCTGCTCCGGCAAAAGCCGCGATTGCGGCGAGATTGCCGATCAATTCGTCGGAAGCCGGTGCACCTTGGAACCCATCGGGATATTCTTCCGCGATAAACCCTGTCGTAATTTCACCGGACCGGAACCGAGGGTGCTGCATCAATGCGGATAGAAAGTCGATATTGTGACCCAGGCCTTCCAGCTCAAAGCTGTCCAGAGCCGCAATCTGTTTGTCGGCGGCCTCATCCCGGGTTTTGTCCCACGTGATGAGTTTCGCGATCATCGGGTCATAGTAGATTGAGACTTCGCCGCCATCCATCACGCCATCATCAACGCGTACACCATCGACACCGCGAATGGAATCGCCGGACCATCCCGGTACAGGCGGGCCATAACGAACGATACGCCCAGTAGATGGCAAAAATCCCCGATAGGGGTCCTCGGCATAGACCCGGTTCTCAATCGCCCAGCCATCAATGCCAATGTCTTCTTGTTTCATGGGAAGCTGCTCACCAGCAGCAACCCGGATCATCTGTTCGACCAGATCAACACCTGTAATTGCTTCGGTAACCGGATGCTCGACCTGCAAACGGGTATTCATTTCCAGGAAATAGAAGCTCTCACCAGTTGTATCGGCACCTGAAACAATCAATTCGACCGTACCTGCGCTATGATAATTTACAGCAGCGGACAACGCGACGCATTGCTCACCCATTGCCTTGCGCATTTTTGGCGTCACAAAGGGAGACGGCGCTTCTTCCACAACCTTCTGATGTCGGCGCTGAATGGAACATTCGCGTTCGTTCAGATAGACGATATTGCCGTGCTTATCGCCCAGAATCTGGATTTCGATATGGCGTGGGTCTTCGATAAATTTCTCGATAAATACGCGGTCGTCGCCGAACGAGTTCAATCCTTCGCGTTTTGTCGCTTCAAAACCTTCGCACACGTCTTTCTCGCTATACGCAAGCCGCATGCCCTTGCCGCCGCCGCCGGCAGAAGCCTTCATCATCACCGGATAGCCAATATCGTTGGAAATCTCGACCGCGTGATCGGTATCATTGATCTCGCCGACAAAGCCGGGCACTACATTAACGCCCGCTTCCAGGGCGAGTTTTTTGGACTCGATCTTGTCACCCATCGCCGCGATGGCGTTCGGTGGTGGGCCGATGAAAGCGATATTGTTCTTTTCCAGTTCCTCAACAAATGAAGCGCGTTCCGAGAGAAAACCATAGCCCGGATGCACAGCCTCTGCGCCGGTTTCCTTGCACGCTGCGATAATCTTGTCCGCGAGCAGATAGGATTCACTGGCTGGCGGCGGCCCGATATGCACAGCTTCATCCGCTATCCGCACAAAAGGCGCCCGCGCATCGGCATCGGAATAAACCGCGACGGTGGCAATGCCCATTTTCTTGGCTGTTTTGATAACCCGGCAGGCAATTTCACCCCGGTTTGCGATTAGAATTTTTTTGAACAATTCAGCCCCCAATAACTGCGTCGCCCTGAACGTGATCACCTAGAGGTGACCTCCGGCTCAGGGTCCATCGCGCCACAATGACGGACGATGATTGTTGATAAATAGATGCTGAAACAAGTTCAGCATGACGAATGAAAATCATTTGGAAAATTCCCAAAATAGTTGATTCGTCATTGTGAGCGTAGTGAAGCAATCTAGGGCGTCGTTCGCAACCGCTCTGGATTGCCGCGCGGCTTTGCCGCTCGCAATGACGGATTGTGAATTCACTCCGCCGCCTCCAGCGCCTTTTCCGACTGTTTTTCTTTCCTTAGAGGTTCCTCACCCGTCAGCGCCTTCAATCCCAAACGCTCAAACAAGGCCGCATCGCTGTCATCGCCTGCATTGGGCGCTGTCAGCAGCTTGTCTCCGGTAAAGATCGAATTTGCGCCCGCCATGAAACAAAGCGCCTGCGTGGCCTCACTCATGCTCTCCCGGCCAGCAGATAGGCGTACCATCGATTTCGGCATGGTTATCCGCGCCACCGCCACTGTGCGGACAAATTCGATATCATCAATCTTCGCCATCGGCGTATCGTGCAGCATATCGCCAAGGATCGTACCCTTCACAGGTACCAGCGCATTAACCGGTACACTCTCCGGATGTTGTTCCAGCGTCGCCAGCGTATGGACAAATCCCACACGATCTTCGCGCGTTTCGCCCATACCGATTATTCCGCCCGAGCAGACGTTAATCCCGCTATCCCGCACATTTTGTAGCGTATCAAGGCGATCCTCCATTTTCCGCGTGGAAATTGCTTTCTCGTAATATTCCGGACTGCTGTCGATATTGTGGTTGTAATAATCGAGCCCCGCTTCGGCCAGCATGTCGGCTTGCTTGGGCGTCAACATACCCAGTGTCATACAGGTTTCCATGCCCATATCGCGCACGCCCTTCACGATCTCGACAATTGCCGGCATGTCGCGATCCTTGGGGTTGCGCCACGCTGCGCCCATACAAAAGCGCTGTGACCCCGCATCCTTCGCTTGCGCCGCGCCTTGCAGCACTTGCCGCACATCCATCAATTTGGTTGCCTCAACGCCGCTATCCGCATGAACAGATTGACTGCAATAGCCGCAATCTTCCGGACAGCCGCCTGTTTTTATAGAGAGCAAGGTGCAAAGCTGTACTTCGTCCGGCTTGTGATAGGCCCTGTGCGTTGTCGCGGCCTGGAACAGCAGTTCGGTGAACGGGAGTTCAAATAGATCTGCGATTTCTTCGCGGGTCCAGTCGTTTCGAATTTCAGTCATTTACTAAACTCTTTCTGTCGTTGCGAGCAAAGTGAAGCAATC
>CALKXX010000077.1 GCA_938003725.1 uncultured Sphingomonadaceae bacterium
TGGAAGCAATGACCCGACGGTGCCCGTTATCTTCGAAGGTCTTGAACAATCGCTGCATATGGGTCGCTGTCACAAATGGCATATCGGCAAGACAGATACACAGGCTATTGGCGTTCAGATTTCGTGTCGCCTTCGCTGCCATAGCGACCGATGCGGATTGACCCAGTTCAGCGCGATCATTGATGATGATGGAATAGCCCATTGCGCGCCATTGATCGATACAGGGATGACCGGGATCGGCGGCGATAACGAACCGATTTGCAAATGTAAGAGCATCCAGATTTTCTGCAATATGCAAACCCAGCATTTTTCCATTTAGCGAGGCAGTAAGCTTGTCTTGCGTGCCAAAACGCGCCGAGCTTCCAGCGGCTAGGATGGCCAGCACATTACCGCCTTCATTGGCCATGATTACCGCAAACTCAACTTCCGGATGCGTCCATCATATAGGCAATTATTGCAGCTCGTTCATCGCCGTCGGTTACACCGCCCGATGCCATTTTGGTGCCGGGGATTTTTTCAAGTGGGTCGGCAAGAAAGCTATCCATCTCTGCCTCGGTCCAGGTTATACCAGCCGCTTCGATGGCCGGCGAATAGGAATATCCTGCAACGGATGCGGCCTTTTGGCCCATGATGCCGTGCAAATTTGGACCAATGTCTGATGGTTCGCCTTTTCCTATGCTGTGACAGACTGCGCATTGTGCAAAAGCTGCTTCTCCATCAATCCCGGTAACGGCATCCGTAGCGGCGGCTTCGGCAAGTGCCGTGTCCTGGGTCGGACTTTCATTCATGGCAGGCGGTATGGCCAAATCACTCGGCTCTCTCACCACGATCTGTTCGGCGGGTTCGGCTGCGGGCTCAGATCCGCAGGCCGCCAGTGCGGCGGTCAGCACCAATAAAGCAGCGCGGGAAATATTGCGCATATCAAACTTCCTTCAAATAATTGTCTTGTTCAAATTTCGCCAGAAATGGTCAAGCAAAGCTATGTTTGGAAAGCGGAAGCTCCCTGACGCGCTTGCCTGTTGCGGCAAAAACCGCATTGGTCACTGCGGGTGCCAAAGGCGGCAGGCCAGGTTCGCCCGCACCGCCCAATCGCTCATGGTCACCGTTGATCAGCGTCACTTCCACGTCCGGCATTTCATTGATCCTCAGCATCTCATAATCATGAAAATTGCTTTGCTGAACCGCGCCATCCTTGATTGAAATTTCGCCATAAAGCGCAGCGGTAAGGCCGTAAACAATGGCGCTTTCCATCTGCGCTGCCACACCATCGGGGTTCATTGCAAAACCAACGTCGGCACAGCAATATACTTTGGTAACACGGGGTTTCGTGCCGGTCATATCGACCTCTGCGACTTGCGCCACGACCGACCCGAATGACGGTACAAACGCGATACCGCGTCCGTGCCCTCTTGGCATTGCGCTGCCCCAATTGGACATTTCTGCCGCCTTGTTCAGCACCGCGAGATGACGCGGCGATCTGGCTAATAGTTCGCGGCGCAGCTCAAGTGGGTCTTTGCCTGCTTCTACCGCAATTTCATCAATGAAAGATTCAATGAACCAAGCCTGCTGGCTATGATCTACGGAACGCCATGGGCCAAAGCGCAAATGCATCGGAACATCTACCTTGCGGATCAAATGATTGGCGATTGCATAATGCGGAACTTGCGGGGCTTCCTGGGGGTCGAACAAGTGAGTATGCACATTATTCCAGCTGACCAGTTTGCCCTTGTCATCCAACCCTGCTTCAAACCGGCTGGTTGCCGATGGCCGATATAGATCTTGCGCAGTATCTTCCTCGCGCGACCAGATCATCTTTACCGGATAACCGGTAGCTTTAGCGATCCGTGCGGCCATCACCGGCACATCACTGGACGCTCTTCTGCCAAAACCACCACCAAGATAGGCGTTTTGCAGCGATACGTTGTCTTCATCCAGGCCCAATGCCTTGGCAACATCCCGCCTCGTGCCAAGTGGACTTTGCGTGCCCATCCAAAGATCGCATCTGCCATCCTTGACGCTTGCCGTGCAATTCATTGGTTCCATGGTCGCATGGGCAAGGAAAGGCACTTTATATTCGGCGGTCACTTTCTTGGATGCTTCGGCAAATGTGCCTATCGCATCCCCTTCATCAGTTTCCACATCACCGCCGTCACTGCCGACTTCATCCAATGCTTTGGCATAGCGTGCGAAAACATCGCCTTGGTCCAGATTTTGTCCTTCGGCTTCACTATAGGTTGCCTCGATGGTACCCAATGCTTTTTGCGCTTGCCAATATCCATCGGCCACCACAGCGACAAAATCACCCATGTTCAAAATTTGAAGAACGCCGGGCATCGTTTTTGCTTTGCTGGCGTCAATCTTCTCTACCGTCGCGCCCACCACCGGCGCGGCTTTTACGGCGGCATATTTCATGCCTTCGACTTGCGCATCAATCCCAAAGCCAGCAGTGCCGTTAACTTTGGATGGAATATCCTTGCGCGGCATAGGCTTGCCCATCAGGGTAAATTCTTCCACCTTTTTGCGGCGCGGTTTAACCGGTAAGTCTTGCGTCGCGGCGGCGGCAGCAAACTCGCCATAGGTTGCGGATTTTCCGGAACTCTTATGCGTCAATATGCTGTTGCTGGTGGTAATTTCTGCTGCAGGAACATTCCATTTTTCGGCTGCCGCTGCGACTAGCATTTCGCGCGCTGCTGCTCCCGCAGTCCGCATACCGCGCTGTCCGGAACCACGGATGGAAAAACTGCCACCGGTAATTTGTAGATCCATCATATTGGCTAGCGAAAGAAAAGCACCTTGTACTGTCGGTTCCAAAACTTTGGGGACCTCCAGCGTGGGCGCGATAAATTCCCGGCCAAGATCAGCGCCAACATAGGCGGGTATTGCCGGTGCTTCCAATATGTCGACGGCCTCCCAATCGACATCCATTTCATCAGCAAGCATCTGTGCGAGCACGCTATGTGCACCCTGACCCATTTCGGCATGCGGAACAATTGCGGTTACTTTGTTGTTCGCATCCACTTTGACCCACGCGTTGATTAACTCTTCGCCATCACCTTTTGCGAGCAATGGTTTTAGCTCATCGGTCGGATTGCCGGGTCTGACCGCAATTCCTACGACCAATGCACCGCCTGCGACAACGCCGGCTCCGATAAAGGCACGTCTTGACCATTTACCCATGATTATGCCTCCTCTTTCGCGGCTTGCGTGTTACCGGCTGCCGATTTGATCGCCGTGCGAATACGGCCATACATACCGCAGCGGCAAACATTGCCCGCCATGGCAGCATCAATCTGTTCGTCGCTAGGGTTCGGGTCTTTCTGCAGCAATGCGGTGGCCGACATAATCTGGCCCGACTGACAATAGCCGCATTGGGGAACTTGTGCTTCGATCCAGGCCTGTTGCACTTTGCTCAGCGTGCCATCGTCCTCGGCAATTCCCTCAATCGTGGTGATTGCCTTGCCTTCGGCCCGCGATATTGGGGTAGAGCAGGAGCGGACGGGTTTGCCGTCCAAATGTACCGTGCACGCACCGCACATGGCGATACCGCACCCAAATTTGGTGCCGGTCATTTCCAGATTTTCGCGCACGACCCATAGAATAGGGGTGGCGGGGTCGACGTCGACTTCCCTTGCCTGACCATTGACGTTCAGCTTTATCATCTCATGTGCCTTATCTTGGAAATTTTGGTGTTTGCGTCCTGATATGAAACCTATACCGGAAAGATCGGTTCAAGCCAAATAGTCTATTTGGATATAGCGGGGGTGTCAGGCGAATATCTCCGCGAGACCGTCATTTAACGGTCCCTCCTTGATCGTGCGGAGCTCAATATAGAGCGCCGCGATTCCGGACGCTTGCACTGCCGCAATAACGGTTTCGGAGATTATCGTAGCGATAAGGGATGCTGTGCTGCTGAAATAGCCAAATGCTTCGCCAAGGCCGCTAATCATTGCCGTTCCGATCAAAAATATGATGAAGAGCAGGAAAATCTGTCCTTTGGAGCCAGCTGTCAATTTTCTGCTGCGCTCAAGCGCGCCCGTTGCACTCAAATTCTCGGCGACCAAGGCCGGGGTGGCGACGGCCCACATTAGAAACAGGATGACGCCCGGCACAAGAAACAGAAACAGCCCGATAGCGATACCCAGCATGGAAAGAATGGCCAGTCCCATAATCGGGAGCACATGGTTGAGCGCTTCTGACAAACAGCTTCCGATATCAACGTCGCGCCCGCCCATATCGCGGACAAATGCGACAATCAGCATAGCCTGTAGCAGCACGGTCAAAATGAAATAGAGAATGAATAGGCCGGCACCTAACACCATAAAGCCGATCCAGGCATCCTCAAAATTCAAAAGCAGGTCATTTGAGAAAACCCCCTCAAGGAAATCAGGGCTCAATGTCCAATATTGAAAAATCCCATAAGGCAGGCCCGCAACGATCAGCGAAAGCCCCAGAAAAACGATGGGATGCCGGCCGATTATGCTGAAAGTGGCGCCTAATACGTGCCCGATATCAAGGCTTTTGGTTTGATCGTTCATTTCCGCTCCTGATCGAAGAACAATAGTATCTTTAACCAATTGGACCAAAATGTCTCGCAGATTCAGGATGTTCGGCCTTGCCCCGCTTTAGCGTTTCTGCAACATCAGGATTGTGGCGCAGCAACCGGTTCCCAGTGGCGATACAGCCGTGACAGTTTTCGATTCCGCATGGAAAGACGTGCGTGCCGATGACGATATTCAATTTGCCGGAAAAAAACCGGACCCGCCAGAGGATCCGCCACAATGGTGGACCGACTTTCTGGAATGGTTGTCGGAGGTAATGGGCCCGGTTTCAGAAGCGCTGGCAGATGCATGGCCGGTTATACGAATAGTGCTGCTGGCGTTGCTGGCAATTGGCGTATTGGCGTTGCTGTGGGTGATCCTGTCCCCCTATATTGAGGATTGGCGTAGGCGCCGGTCCGCGGTCAAACAGGAGCCGTGGCAACCCGATCAGGGTACCGCACGCCGGTTGCTGGAAGAAGCGGATGCGCTGGCGGCCAAGGGGCAATTTGACGAAGCTGCGCATCTATTGTTGTTTCGTAGCATTGAAGAAATTGAAAAACGTCGCCCGGATCTGCTGCGCCCATCCAACACGGCGCGCGAGATTGAACGCTTTGACAGCCTGCCGGATGCTGCCCGCAATATGTTCGCCGTTATCGCGGGGCATGTTGAAAGCGGGATTTTCGCCGCTGCGCCCATTGGTGAAAAAGGCTGGACGGCATCGCGCAATGCCTATGGCGAATTTGCTTTGGCGGAAAATTGGCGCTCCGAAAATCGGCGTTCGCATAAATTGGTGCGCCCATGAGCAGCCACAGCAACCCGTTCAGGCGGTCCACCATGTTTATCATGTTTGCCTTTGGCTTTGCCGCCTTTGTGGCGCTGCTCTATGGCATGGGGACCGGTGACCGGTTGTCCTCCGGCAATGATGGGCAGGCACACGGGGCGTCCAACAGCCTGGTCGGTTACAAAGCTCTGGCCGAGTTACTGCGTAAAACCGGGACCAATATCCAATATTCGCGCAGCCCAGCGGGTATGAACAATCCCGGGCTTTTGATCCTGACACCCGGGGCGTTTAGTGATGCAGAGGCATTGGCGCAGGTCATGCAGGACCGTTCCTATATTGGGCCGACGATGATCGTTCTGCCAAAATGGCAAGTGGCACCGCTTCCCGCCCTCAAAAGAGGTTGGGTACAGCGTTTTGGAACCTTTGACGGCAATATCGGAACCGATTTGCTGTCAGAGATTGTCGATGTGGAAATCGGCACGACTGAAAAGCCGCTTAAGGGGGGTAAGGTTAAGTTGCAGTCCGCCATTGATGGTCAAGTTAATCGGCCGCGGCAACCGACATCAATGAAAGGCGAATATCTGCGCACGGTCACACGTGATCCAAAGACGGGCAATGCATTGATCGGGTATCTGGACGATGGTGGGATATATCCGCAACTAGATCGGCTGGATGAATCGCAGATCACCGACCCGGAGGAGATTGACGATAGTTATTTTCCCCTGGTGATTGTCGCCGATGCAGACTTGCTCAACAATGCGGGGATGGCCGACAAAAACACTGCTATTCATGCATTGGCCCTGATGGAAGCTACCTCCGCCGGAACGGAGGGCACCGTTACTTTTGACCTGACGTTTAATGGGCTGGGCTCATCCGAGAATCTGTTGACGCTGGCTTTTAAACCACCCTTTTTATCTGCGACAATATGCCTGATTGCCGCGGCCATTGCCGCCGCCTGGATGGCGTTTAATCGGTTTGGTCCTCCGATGCGCGAAAGCCGCGATATTGAATTTGGCAAAGCCGCGCTAGTGACTAACAGCGCCGGATTCATCAATCGTATGCGGCGGGAATATCTGGTCGCAGAGCCTTATGCAGAGATGATCCGTGATCAAGCGGCAAAGGGGATTGGTCTGTCCCCGGCGGCAGAGACCAGTGAGGTTCATCGCAAGCTCGATGAGCTGGGCGAGGTAGATGGAAATCGCTTTTCCGCTTTGTTCAATCAATTATACCGCGCTCAAAATTCGCGCGAAGTCGCGGATGGCGCGGCGGCACTTTATATTTGGAAGAAGGAAAAAATCGGATGAAGATCGAAGAGCTAAAGACGCTGGCAGATAATATCCGGGCAGAGGTTGCCAAAGCGATTATTGGCCAGGAAGAAATTGTCGACCATCTGCTGATCGCATTATTTTCATCCGGACATGTATTGCTCGAAGGGCCTCCGGGAACGGCAAAAACATTTCTGGCGCAATGCTTCTCCGCCACGCTGGGTCTCGATTTCGGACGGATTCAATTTACACCAGATCTGATGCCCGGGGATATTGTCGGCAGCAACCTGTTCAATTTTCAGACGAGCAAGTTCACTTTGACCCGGGGCCCGATCTTCTGCGACCTGCTGCTCGCGGACGAGATAAACCGGACGCCGCCCAAGACACAGGCGGCCTTGTTGGAGGCGATGCAGGAACGTTCGGTAACGATCGATGGGGAAACCCATGCGCTCGGCTCTCGCTTCATGGTGGTTGCGACCCAGAACCCGATCGAACAGCAAGGCGTATATCCGCTGCCAGAGGCGCAACTGGACAGGTTCCTGTTCAAATTGCTGATCGAATATCCTGACGAAGCAGAAGAAAAAAAGATTATCGCGCAATATGGTGAGCGTATTGGTGCCCCCGGGCCGAGTGATTTCGGGATCACAACTCAGGCGGATGAAAAGACGCTCGCCGCCGCAGGAGATGTCGTGAGATCGGTTAAGCTGGTAGAGGATGTTGTCGACTATATCGTCCGGTTGGTCAGGGCGACACGCGAAACCGCCGACCTGGAAAATGGCGCAAGTCCGCGTGCTGCGATCATGCTCGCTAGTGCGGCTCGCGCCCGCGCCGCCATCGCCGGCCGGGACTATGTCATTCCCGATGATGTGAAGGCATTGGCGCCGTCCGTCTTGCGGCACAGAACGCTATTGTCTCCCGCTGCTGAAATAGAGGGTCGCCGGGTCGATACGATAATTGAAAATCTTGTGGAACGCACGGAAGCGCCGCGTTGATCTATCCCACTGGCCGTGCTGTTTTGCTGATTGCGCTGGGTGCGCCATTTGCCGCGCTGTTTGCGGCAATTCTACCCGGCTTATGGGCTATTGGTTTGGCTTGGGCCGTAATGATCGCTTTGCTCCTGATACTCGATGGCCTAATCGCGGCAAAAATTGGCGATGTAGAAGTGGTTGTCCCAAAATCTGCAGAAATTGGTATGCCATTTGAGCTTGGCGTACAGTCAAAATTTGCCGGCATGATGCTGCCGAGAACTGTATTCGGTAATATCGGTATTGACGAAAAGCTGTCATCCGCTGGCGGACTGGAGTTCAAGTTACAGCGATCGGAGCAGAACGGGAATCTGTTTACGGGCTCCGGACATTTGACGCCCGAACGGCGCGGAACCGGTGAAATCGGAAAAACTTGGCTTCGGTGGACCGGGCCTTTGGGACTGGCCTGGCGTCAGGCCACGAAAGAAAGCGATCATGATATTGCGATATTGCCGAATATCTCCGCAATACGCAGCCCCACGGTTCAGATGTTCCTGCGCGACTCCGTTTTTGGTCTGTTGGTCCGCCAATTTCGCGGCGAAGGCAGTGAATTTGAGGCGCTGACCGAATATCAACCCGGCATGGATCGGCGCAGCATCGATTGGAAGGGTTCGGCGCGGCATAGCAAATTGCTCGCCAAGGAATATGATACCGAACGCAATAACCAGATTGTTTTTGCGCTCGATTGCGGGTCGATAATGTGTGAACCTATTGATGGACTGCCGCGTATTGATCGCGCGGTATCTGCGGCGCTGCTCACCGCCTATATCACCCTGAAATCCGGAGACCAGACCAGCTTGTTCAGCTTTGCTGCGAAACCGGAACTTTCAACACCCTTTCTTTCCGGCAGCCGCAATTTTTACCGACTGCAACAGGACGCAGCCACTATCGATTACCGGCATCAGGAGAGCAATTACACACTGGCGCTATCTTCGCTGTCCAACCGGTTGAAGCGGCGGTCGTTGATCATCATTTTTTCCGATTTCACGGACCCGACGGCTGCGGACTTGATGCTGGAAGCTGCAGGTCGGTTGATTGACAAGCATCTGGTCTTGTTTGTGGTGCTGGAGGATAAGGAGCTATCCGATATTATCAGCGCCCCGCCAGAGAGTGCCGCGGATGTGGCGCGCAGTGTCACGGCGCAAAATCTTTTGGACCAAAAAAAGCTTGTTGTAACCCGGCTCCAGCATATGGGCATCGATGTGATAGAAGGCGCGCATGAGACGATCGGAACGCGGTTGATCAACAGCTATTTGAAGATCAATCGGCGGGGCGCTTTATAATGGCGACGGTCGTTGAACAGGATGATGCAATTGCAACCGCCGCGCTAAAAAGCGACCGGTTTCGGCTGGAGCGCGAAGCCGATTGGATACGCCTTGAACAAATCGTCACCCAAATGGAAAAGGGAAAGTCGCGCAAATTGGATGATGAAGATGTGCTGGCACTGCCGACGCTTTATCGGACCTTGCTGTCGAGCCTCTCGATTGCGCGTGAAAATTCACTCGACGCTGGGCTGATCGACTATCTTGAGGGCCTGGCGCTGCGCTCCTATTTTCTGGTCTATGGAACGCAAACCAGTTTTGGACGCTGGCTGCGCGAATTTTTCGGCGGCGGATGGAGTCGCGCTGTGCAATCGATCAAGCTGGAAATCTGGATATCCCTGTTCGTCATGATCGCGGGAACTGCCATCGGCTATGTTCTGGTCGCCGGCGATAGCGATTGGTTTTATGCGCTGGTCCCCGGAAATTTTACCGATGTTCGGGTGCCGGGCGCATCGCAAGAGGCCTTGCGCGGGACATTATTTGACACAGAGGATCAGGATGGATTGGGGGTTTTTGCCGCTTTCCTGTTCAGCAATAATGCACAGGTTTCGATCCTCGCATTTGCCCTGGGTTTTGCCTTTGCGATACCCAGTATTTTGCTGCTCATCCACAATATGGCACTTCTCGGTGCGATGGTCTGGGTATTCGCGCAGCGCGGCTTGACGGTCGATTTCGTCGGCTGGCTCTCTATCCACGGTACGACAGAATTATTCGCGATCCTGCTTTCCGGCGCGGCGGGTATTCATGTTGGCCGGGCGATAGCGTTCCCGGGCAACAGATCGCATTTGGCGGCTGCAAGTGCAGCGGGCAAGCGTGCGGCACTGGTCATGGCGGGCGTGATCATCATGCTCATTTGCGCAGGTTTGCTAGAGGGATTTGCCCGGCAACTGATCAACAATACCGCGGCGCGCTATGCCGTAGGCGGAACGATGCTCGCCTTCTGGCTCAGCTATTTCTTTTTGTTCGGACGCAATCAAAAGAGGCCTCTGTCATGAGCGGTGCGGAATCATGGACGCGCCATTCGAGCACGCCAAAGCTTGACCGCATCATGGTGTCGCCCGAAGGCGTGCCGCTAAATGTAACTGTCGCTCCAGCCGGCGCACGGGCCGGTGCGCTGGCCTTGGACATTCTGATCATATTGGGTCTGATCATCGGGGTATCGCTGTTCGGGTTTCTGCTTTTGTGGGGTTTTGAAGCAGCATCGGGTGTCGAAGATGTTTTTGCCGATAGCGGGCCGTTAAATTTTATCGCTGTGCTGTGGATCATATCCGTTTTCCTGTTCCGCAACGCTTATTTTCTGTATTTTGAATTGGGGGACAGGGCCGCGACATGGGGCAAACGTGCCGTTGGCATCAGGGTCGCCGCAAGGGACGGTGGCCGCCTGACCGCAGAAGCCGTGATCGCGCGCAATATCGTGCGCGATGTTGAACTGTTCTTGCCGCTGGTATTTCTTACGTCGGGAGAAGCCGAAGGTTCAATGACCGACTTCACCGCATGGGCGGGGTTTTTGTGGGTCGCCATGTTCCTGTTATTTCCCTTGTTTAACAAGGATCGGCTGCGTGGTGGTGACTTGATCGCCGGTACATGGGTGATCAACAATGTGAAGCGCAAACTCGCCGACGTGGTTGCGCCATCTGCGCCGGCGCAAGATGATCAATCCGCAAAACGTGTTTATGAATTTTCCGACGATGATCTGTCGGTCTATGGCGAATATGAATTGCAGACGCTGGAAAAAGTATTGCGGACCGGAACCGAGGAATCCCTGATCACGGTAACCAATTCGATTTGCTCCAAAATTGACTGGCAGCCGGGTATGGGCGATGAACGGGCCTTTCTGGAGGCCTATTATACCGCACTTCGCGCGCGATTGGAGGGCGGACTGCGATTCGGGAAGAGGCGCAAGGACAAATTTTCCAAAGATATTTGACGGGTGCCGTAGCGTCACGTTAATTGCTTGGTTAAACGCTTGTTTCCGGCCAATTTCCGCCTATAGTTCGCGCAATCTTTCATTAGGAGTCGTGCGTCATGAATCTGGAATTCACCGCTGAAGAAAATGCATTTCGTCAAGAAGTGCGTGATTTTATTGCCAATAACTACCCCGCGCATCTGGTCGGCAAGACTCAGGATGAACTGACGCGGGAAGAGATGTTGGAATGGCATCAGATATTGGGCAAAAAAGGATGGTCGGTTCCCGCATGGCCCACCGAATATGGTGGCACCGGATGGACCCCGACACAGCGCTATATCTGGTCAGAGGAAAACGCCCGGGCGAGCACCATCATGCCGCTGCCTTTTGGTGTCGCCATGGTCGGCCCGGTAATCTATACTTTCGGAAGCGAAGAGCAAAAAGCGGAATATCTTCCCGGTATCCGGGATGGCAGCGTGTGGTGGTGTCAGGGTTATTCGGAACCGGGTGCCGGCTCTGATCTGGCTTCGCTTAAAACAACCGCAGTACGTGATGGCGACGACTATGTGATCAACGGACAGAAAACTTGGACCACGTTGGCACAGCATGCCGATTGGGGTTTCTTTCTGTGCCGCACCGACCCCGACGCGCCAAAGCCGCAACAGGGCATCAGCTTCATTCTGGTGGACATGGACACTCCCGGTATCGAAGTACGTCCGATCAAATTGATCGATGGCGGCTATGAAGTGAACGAAGTCTGGTTGACAGATGTGCGGGTGCCAGCGGCCAACCGTATTGGCGAAGAGAATATGGGTTGGACCTATGCCAAGTTCCTGCTTGCACATGAGCGGTCCGGTATTGCCGGGGTTGCCCGTTCAAAGCGCGGTGTGGAGAAACTCAAGGAAATTGCCGCAGCGGAAATGCTGGATGGCAAACCATTGTCTCAGGATATGGGTTTCGCCCGCAAAATCAGCCAGCTGGAAATTGATCTGGCCGCGCTGGAGATTACGGATCTACGTACCTTGGCCGGTGAACAGGCTGGCAAAGGCCCCGGTCCGGAAAGTTCTTTGTTGAAAGTGAAGGGTACCGAAATTCAGCAGCGGTTGACCGAGCTAACGCTTGAGGCCGTTGGCTATTATGGTGCGCCCGATTTCCGCAGCTTCCCGGATGATGGTTCAAACGATTTCCCGATTGGACCAGACTATGCCCATCAGGCGGCACCAAGCTATTTCAACATGCGCAAAACGTCGATTTATGGCGGGTCTAACGAGATCCAGCGCAACATTATCACGAAAATGATATTGGGCCTTTGAATTTTGGGGCCTTTCACGGCCCAATACGGAGACAGAAAAAATGGATTTCGAATTTACCGATGAACAAAATATGGTGCGCGACGGAATCTCGCGGCTTGTTCGGGAACAATATGACTATGATACACGGCGCGAGGTAATTGCCAGCGAGGCAGGATGGCGTCCGGAGCTTTGGGCGCAACTTGCCGAGTTGGGCATGCTGGCGGCACCATTTGGCGAAGAAGATGGCGGCTTCGGCGGCGCTACCGAAGCGATGATCATCATGGAAGAATTTGGGCGGGGACTGGCCATTGAGCCGTTCATTCCGACCGTGGTTTGCGCTGGCGGATTTCTGAAACATGGTGGTAGCGCAGCGCAGCGGGAAGAATATATTGGCGGCATTATTTCGGGCGAGATGGTTTTTGCATTTGCCTGTGCCGAGCCGCGCGGACGTTATGACCTTGCGGATCTTCAGACGACGGCAAAAAAAGATGGCGGAGACTATGTTCTCAATGGTCACAAGGCAGTGGTGATTGGCGCACCTTGGGCTTCTCACCTGATCGTGACGGCGCGGACCTCTGGCGATCAGCGTGATGATGGTGGTATCTCTGTGTTTCTCGTTGCCGGTGATGCCGACGGTGTCAGCCGACGTGACTATGCGACGGTTGATGGGCGCCGTGCATCCGAAGTTTATTTTGAGAATGTAAAAATCCCTGCTGACGCCCTGATCGGCGAGGCGGATAATGGATTACCTTTGATTGAAAAGGTTGTGGATGAAGCAACCGCAGCGGTTTGCGCAGAAGCAACCGGTGCGATGAAGGTCACCAATGAAATGACGCTCGACTATTCACGTCAGCGGAAACAATTCGGCACGCCTATTGGTTCTTTTCAGGTTTTGCAGCACCGCATGGCCGACATGCTGATGGAGCATGAACAATCCGTGTCGATGATGTATCTTGCAACGATCAAGCTGGATGAAGAGAGCGACGCGGAACGCAAAAAGGCGGTTTCTGCCGCAAAGGTTCGGATTGGCCAATCATCCCGCTTTATCGGCCAGGCAGCCATTCAAACACATGGCGGCATGGGGATGACCGACGAACTAGCGGTTGGTAGTTATTTCAAGCGGCTTTCGATCGTTGAAGGTGAATTTGGCAGCGTCGATCATCACTTGCGGCGCCATATGAAGTTGAGCGCTGCGTAAACCGCGAGCGCAAAACCCTATCAAATAAGGGGGGATGGCCAAGCTGGCTCTTCCCCTTTTTTATGGCTAGGCCAGAGCAGCCTTTGGAGAGGGTGCCCATGAGTAAAACGTTCGACGCACCAACTGGCGGCGTCTATCGCTATTATATCCTGTTTACGTTGATGTTCGCTTTCATGTTCAACATCACTGATCGGCTGGCAATGTCGATCGTGATCGAAGATATTAAAGGTGAATTTCTGCTTAGCGACACGCAGATCGGCTTGCTGGCCGGTTTTGCATTCACCATTTTCTATGTGCTGCTCGGTGTTCCCGCCGGCCGATTGGCGGATCGCACAAATCGCAAGAATATGGCGGCCATCGCTGTCAGCTTGTGGAGCCTCATGGCGGCGCTCTGCGGACTGGCAGTTGGCTTTTGGACGCTGTTCCTCGCGCGGCTGGGCGTCGGTGTGGGCGAAGCAGGCGGAGGCCCGCCTTCGGTGTCCATCTTGTCGGACTATTTCGAACCGCATGAACTCTCCAAAGCAATGGGCATATTTGCCATCGGCGCCGTTTTAGGCCCGACGCTCGGATTTATCGCCGGTGGGTATTTGGCAGATGCTTATGGTTGGCGATGGATGTTCATTATATTGGGGCTGCCGGGCGTGCTGCTGGGCGTGATTATGTATCTGACGATCCGCGAGCCGCGACGCGGCCGGTTCGTAAAGAACGACGGTCCTGATGCGAAGGCCGTTACCCAAGAACCATTTTGGACCACTATGTCCTCGCTTGGAAAGAACAGGATATTCGTGCGCGTTGTCTCCGCCAATGCGGTCACGATCATTACGGGTTATGCCTTTTCGATATGGCTCGCGCCGATATTGATCCGCAATTTCGGAATATCGAAATCCGACGTGGGTCTTTATCTCGGGATTGCGTGGCTGGCTGGCGGTATCCCGGGCATGTATTTTGGCGGCATAATTGCAGACCGCCTTGCTCTAAAGAATGAAAAATGGCGGTCATGGGTCTGCGCAATCACGATCGCGCTTGCTCTGCCGTTCCTGTGTGCGTGCCTGTTCATGGATAGCGCCATGTGGATGCTCATCCTCTATGCCATCGGCTATGGTTTAATGGTTGCAGCGCAAGGTCCATCTATCTCGATGATCCAATCTGCCGTTGCACCGACTGAGCGGGCGACCGCATCTTCTTTCGCCTCATTGTCAGCAACTTTTTTGGGCTATGCCATCGGCCCGGCAATCGCGGGATTCATCAGTGACATGCTGAAGCCGGCCTATGGCGAATTGTCGCTCAACTATGCTGTTTTTACGATTGTCGCTATCAGTCTGACGCTGGGGTCACTGGGATATATATGGGCGAGCAAAGCCTTTGCTTATCGCCCCGCTGTCGCTGCGGCCTAAAGCAATAACCCTCCATCGGCGATGATTGTCTGGCCAACAATATAACCCGCCAGCGGTGAGCAGAGAAATAAGGCCAGTCCCGCCATATCCTCGGGATCACCAATGCGGCCCACCGGGATATTGCGGATCGTCGTTTCCCGGCGTTTTGGATGCTCGGTTGTCACTTTTGTCATTTTGGTCGCGATCAGGCCGGGCGCGATGCCGTTGACCCTTATCCCGTCAGGTGCCCAGGCTTTACCTAATGTACCTGTCAGGCCCATCGCGCCTGTTTTGGACGCATTATAGGCGGGATTGCCAACCGTCGCGTGAAATGCGGCGGTTGAACTGACAATGATCATGGAGCCTTTTGCATCCTTTAGCAGATCATAAAACTGTCCGGCACAGGTCATGATGCTGTTCAAATTGACCTGAATGACCTTGGCAAAATTTTCTGGTTCAAACTCGGCGCGCTTGTACATGACCATGCCTTGGGAACAGATCAGAACATCCATCTTGTTGAAATTTTTCCGGAAAGCTTTGATCGCTTCATCATCTGCAGCGTCGAGTTGATGATAAGTCAGGCCCTCAAAATCCGAGCCGTCTTCCTTGCTGTAATCGCCTTCGCTCGGCTTTGTTCCCGTCACATGGACGTTGGCTCCGCACGTGCGAAATGCCTGAGCCGTTGCGTTGCCAATACCGGCAGAACCGCCGATAATTGCGACCGTCTTTCTCGTGTAATCCAGCGTTGTATCAATCACCCTCATTCTCCCTTAGCGGCCGCCGGTGACGAACAAGCATTGCCCGGTGACCCAGCTCGAAGCCGGTGATGCCATATAGACGACTGCCGCTGCAATATCTTCCTCGGTACCATATCTTTGTAGTGGAATGCCAATTTGTTTCAGCAATGCGGCGCGCTTTTCTTCGGAATCTATGCCCATCGAATCCTCGAAATTTTCGGTCGGTATCGGGCCAGGTGCAACCGCATTCACTCGAATTTTAGGGGCCAGTTCCAACGACAATGTAGCGGTCAAGCTGTTTACGGCCGCTTTCGATGCACCATAGGGGCCGTTTTTTATCTGTCCGCCATAGGACGCCCGCGACGAAATACTGATTATATTGCCGCCATCTTCGGGCATATGCTTCGCGGCAACCACTGCGCCCATCCATACAGCTTTCAAATTGAGCTCGATCTGTGCATCCCAATTTTCTTCGGGTGTGCGCGTCAGATAGCGCGGCGTTCCGTCGGGCAAGCCGCCGGCGTTGCTAACCCAGATCGATAGCTTGCCCAAATTTTCGGTCGTTTGTTCTGCCAGATACTCCAATGCATCCATGCTGGTCACGTCCGTCGGGACCGCAATGGCTTTGCGCCCCAGGGCCTCAATCGTCTTCGCAACGTCGTCTAAATCATCAGCGGTGCGTGCGGCCAGGGCAATATTTGCGCCTGCTTCGGCCAGGCCAATCGCAATTGCTCGGCCAATGCCTTTCCCGGCGCCGGTGACCACCGCGACTTCCCCATCCAGCTTGAATCTATCCAATATGCTCATGTTAGTGTGTTTCCTTCATATGAAATTCGGCGCGCCAATAGTGAAAACCGGCCCAGATATTGAACAGTGCCAGAATTGCGAGCGCTTTTTGCAAGGCGGATGCTTCTGTTGCACCCGCAGCCAACAGAAAATTGTCGGACAATAGCCCAACAAAAACCGGCCCGATACCAAGGCCGATCAGTCCCGCGATCAAAAGATAGATAGCAACTGCCAAAGCCCGTGTGCGATCGCTGGCCAATGTTTGCACTGCGGCAAATGTGGGCCCGTAATAGAATGTTGCGGCAAAGGTCGGGATGGCGAGCAACAGGACTGCCAGATTTGCACTGCCCGCATAAATTGCCGCAATCATACCCG
>CALKXX010000078.1 GCA_938003725.1 uncultured Sphingomonadaceae bacterium
GTCTTTACGCGTGCGGCAAAATTCGGGCGACCAGCTGAGCGCCAATAGATAGTTTGTGATCGGTTTAACCCGGCGTGGTTCTCCCGCTGGTTTGCGTTCAGCGGGAGCGGGTTGCAGGATAGAAGGCGCACGACATTGATAGGATTGGGATTGCACGACCGAAGGCCACAAGAGGATCAGCAAAAATGGCCAGCTAAACCTGCTCAAAATCGAGCCCGATATCTGCAGCCGGCGCGCTTTGTGTGAGCCTTCCAACCGACACAAAATCCACACCTGTCTCCGCCTTGTCGCGGATGGTCTCCAGATTGATACCGCCGCTGGCCTCTGTTGCCGCGCGATCGCCGATCAGCGTTACCGCACCGCGCAAAGTGGCAGGCTCCATATTGTCGAGCAGCAAATGGGTCGCACCCGCCGCCAGCGCTGGTTCGATTTGATCGACCCGGTCCACCTCGACAATGATCGTTTCAATCTTTGCATCCACCGCCAGCTTCACCGCCTTGGCAATATCGCCGGCAACCGCAACATGATTATCCTTTATCATCGCCGCATCCCACAGGCCCATACGATGGTTCTGCGCCCCGCCCATTCGCGTCGCATATTTCTCCAGCACGCGCAGGCCGGGAATGGTCTTGCGCGTGTCGAGCAACGTACAGCCCGTGCCGGCAATCCGCTGCACATATTCGGCGGTCATAGAGGCGATACCGGTAAGATGCTGCACCGTGTTGAGCGCGCTGCGTTCGGCGGTTAACATGGCACGGCCCTTTCCTTTCAGGCGCATGATATCAGTGCCAGCTTCCACCGCTTGACCTTCCTGTGCGAGAAGTTCGATTTCAACATCGGGGTCGAGGGAGCGAAAGAATGCCTCGGCAATAGGTAGCCCAGCGATCACCGCACCGTGGCGGCTATCCATCACGCCGGAGAATATTGCATCTGTTGGGATAACCGCTTCAGACGTAACATCGCGGCCACCATCATCAAGGGGCGCGCCAAGGTCCTCCGCGAGGGTGGATTGGACAAAAGCGGCGAGGTCGAAACGGTCTAGGGTAAAGGTCATGCTCTCTTCTAGCCATTCCCGCGCGCGGCTCAAGACAAACAAGCATTGTCCGAAACTGCTAAACGGTCATGCCAGCGCAGGCTGGCATCTCAGGCGGCTGGGCGCTAGGATTTCGCCATGAAGAAGCGCGGTTTCGTCTATATCATGGCAAATAGGCGATATGGTGTGTTGTACATTGGCGTCACCAGTAACCTTGCCGCCCGCGTCACTGCCCATCGCGAGGGTAGAGGCGGGCAGTTCACGAGCAAATACAACACGAAGCTACTGGTCTATTTTGAGGAATACCCAACAATTAGCGAGGCGATAGTTCGAGAGAAAGCGATGAAGGCGTGGCAGCGCATGTGGAAGATCACGGTCATCGAGCAAATGAACCCGTCGTGGGACGATTTATATTTGCGCCTGAATGGCTAGGGTTGTGTCATACCGCCTTAGACCCCAGCCTTCGCTGGGGTGACGAACTGCTTGCACCCCACCTCACCCCTCATGCGCCAAATCGGTCGGGCCCAAATCGCCCTGCCCCACGGTCGCGCTGGCCATTTCCATCATTTTGTCGATCGACTTGCGCGCCGCCAGACGCAGCTCCTCGTCAATTTCGATCCGCGGTTCCAGATCGCGGAGCGCGACGTAGAGTTTCTCCATCGTGTTCAGCGCCATATAGGGGCAGATATTACAGTTGCAGTTGCCGTCCGCACCGGGGGCGCCGATGAAGTTTTTCTCTGGCACCGCCTTTTCCATCTGATGAATAATATGCGGTTCGGTCGCAACGATCACGGTTTCGCTGTCGGTTTCCTTGGCGAATTTCAGGATTGCACTGGTCGAGCCGACCATATCGGCATGGTCCAGAATATAGGCCGGACATTCGGGGTGCGCTGCAACCGGCGCTTGCGGATACTGGGTTTTCAGCTTGAGCAGCTCAGTCTCGCTAAACGCTTCATGGACGATGCAAACGCCGGGCCATAGCAACATATCGCGGCCGGTTTTCTTGGAGATATACGCGCCTAGATGTTTGTCCGGGCCAAAGATGACTTTCTGGTCTTTGGGAATCTGGCTCAAAATATGTTCGGCGGATGAGCTTGTAACAATCACGTCGCTGAGCGCCTTCACTTCGGTAGAGCAATTTATGTATGTCAGCGCGATATGATCGGGATGTTCTTCGCGGAATGCCTTGAATTTATCCGGCGGGCATGAGTCTTCCAGCGAACAGCCGGCATCCAGATCGGGCAGGACAACAATCTTTTCCGGCGACAGGATTTTCGCCGTATCGGCCATGAATTTCACACCGCAAAAAGCAATCACATCTGCATCGGTTTCCGCAGCCTTGCGAGATAGTTCCAGACTATCACCGACAAAATCGGCAATATCCTGAATCTCCGGTTTCTGGTAATAATGGGCCAGGATGATCGCGTTGCGTTCTTTGCGTAGCCGGTTGATCTCTTCGATCACATCTACGCCTGACAGGCTCCCACCGATTCCATCACGTGCATCCATTATTTTGCTCCTTTTGGGTACAAGTAGCCACTATATAGAAAGAGAATATGCATTTGTCTTGTCCGGAACGCCTCGATTTGCGTAAAACCCTGGTCAAGGTCGTCAGAACCACAGGAGAGATTGTGCATGTATAAAGTCCAACTCACGGAATCCTATTTCCCGGCGCAGACAAACACGCCCTATCGCGAGATGACGATTGCACAAATATTGCGCGAACAAGCGGAAAGACTGAGCAATCAAAAAGCGCTTCGTGAACTATTGGATGACGGCGAGATAGGCCGCGAATGGACATTCTCCGAACTGTTGGCAGATGCGGAAACCGTAGGCCGCGCCCTCGCCTCTCGCCATAAAGCCGGCGCGCGTATCGGGATTTTCGCGAGCAACTGTCCAGACTGGGTGCTGCTGGAATATGGCGCGGCACTGGCCGGGGTTACACTGGTCACGATCAATCCGTCCTTCACTCCGCGCGAGGTGAAGTTCGTGCTGGACCAATCGGGATCCGAGGCGATCTACTATCTGCCGTTCGTGCGCGGTACAGCTCTGAAACCAACCGTTGACGCCGCCTGCGATGAGCTTCCGGCAATCAAACACCGTGTTGCGATAACCGATAGCGATGCATTGCTGGCCGGGCATGACAGTGGCAAATTGCGCGAAACCGAACCATTTGATGTGGTCCAGATCCAGTATACTTCTGGCACGACTGGTTTTCCCAAAGGCGTGCTGCTTCATCAACAAGGCCTGCTGCAAAGTAATTTTGACGTGTTCGACCGGATCGGCGTTGAAGAGGGAGACGCCTATGTCTGCCCCTTTCCGCTGTTCCATACCGCCGGCGGCGCGGTCAGTGTATTGGGCAGCCTAACCAAAGGCGCGACGATGATATTGGTTTCAAATTTTGACCCCGCTGCCGTGGTAAAATGTATCGCGCGGGAAAAACCGCAAATATTGGGCGGCGTTCCAACAATGCTGGTCGGGATAATCGAGGCGGCTAGGGCCATGGGCGCGGATTGCACCTCAATAAGGCGCAGCGTCAGCGGCGGTGCATTGGTCGCACCCGATCTGGTCCGTGGTGGCCAAGAGATATTTGGCGCACCAATCCTCATTGTCTATGGCCAAACGGAATGTTCTCCAGGTCTTACCCATACGTGGCCGACCGACCGCGAAGAAGACCTGACTCAAACGATCGGTCAACCGCTGGCGCATATGGACGTGTCGATCCGCGACACCGGTGACAATAGCGTTTGCCCGATTGGCGTACAGGGAGAAATCTGTGTGCGCGGCTATCATGTGATGAAGGGCTATAACGACAATCCCGATGCCACGGCAGCGGCAATTGATGGCGACGGCTGGCTACATACGGGTGACCTCGGCACCATGGATGAACGCGGCTATTGCAAGATCACTGGCCGCGTGAAGGAAATGATTATTCGCGGCGGTGAAAATCTGTTTCCAGCCGAAATAGAAGCGGCAATGCTCGAACATCCCATGCTGGTGGAAGTCGCTGTTGCGGGAGTAGCAGATGAAAAATGGGGCGAATTGGTTGCCTGTTTCATGCGCGCTGCCGAGGGAGAGAAGCCAAGCACGAATGAACTACGCAGCTTTATCCGCGAGCGGCTCTCACCACAAAAAACCCCGGCCTATTGGGTCTGGGTAACCGAATGGCCGATGACCGGATCGGGGAAGATACAGAAATTTGAATTGGCCGACGCGTTTGAACGCGGAGAATTTGAAGATCAGATGGCACAAAACTGATGGCTATTCAGCAATTCTGAACTTCATGATCCGCGAAAGCACGTTCTGTTCCGAATCCATTCCACCCAAAATATAGTAATCAGAACCCGATTTCACCAGGCTCCGATGGTCCATGCTCGGCTCGGCCAACCGGCCAAGCTCCTGCCAACCATCACTTTTGAGATCATAGGCGAATATTCGGCCCGCCGGTTTCGCAGGCACACCGTCATAACCGATGCCGTCATAATTATAAGGATTGTCTCCGCCGCCGGCAAAGATCACCTGCCCCCGGCTGTTATCCCCCATCGCCGCCATCCGGTAACGCGGTGTTCCGGGATGTGCCTCCACGGGTTTCCAATCGATCAGTTCTGGGTTGCCGGGATTGATATCGCCTCGCCACACAAAAGGCGCCTCGACGAATTTGCGCTTTCCATTGACCAGATCGGGCGCAACGGCGACGCCGTCGGCAATGATGATGCTGTTATTGGACAGCCCGCCCGCATGTCCGAAAACAGCGGTGCCGGGGAATTCACTGGCCTCCGACCAAGTGTCAAACTGCGTGTCATACAACTGGACCGTGTTGACATTCCCCTCGTCATGCCAACCTGAAATCAGGTAAATATAACGGTTTCGATAGGGCAAAGCGACCATATCGTCGACCGGGAGCGGCATGTCGCTAACGCGGGTATAGCTATTATCCTGGGGATCAAAAACGATCACCTCCGGCGTCGAGGCTTCTTCGCCATCTTCCGCGACACTATAGCCGCCAAAAATATATATTTTCCCGGCGACTGTGACTGCCGCACTGGCCAAACGCCCCTCAGGGATCGGAACGTCAGGAAGAGCGCTACAGCTTTCTGAGGCGATTACACATGCAAATGCAGATTTGCTGGCATCGCTCCACTGCTTGCCGGATTTCAATCCGTTGAAACTATAAAGCGTCGGTCCATCCGGCCCGTCAGCAACGGCCACCGCATTATTCGCGATGGGTTCCGGAAGCTCAAACTCCGCCGTCACGGAAACCGGATCTTCTTTCGGTGTCTGCTCACAACCCGCTACGCCCAAGCAAAACAGCGCAAGCGCGCCAAAATTCACATAGGATCTTTGTGACTTCACTTAACACCCTCCCGCTTTTGCTGTTCGGCCAGCACTTCTTTTATCGGCCGGGACAAATCCCATTGGTCCTTATTTGCGCCGCTACGTTCATAAGGGAAAAAGGCATCAATCCGTGCGTTCATTCCGGCAGCCCGCATCGGCAATATGAAATTGTTCGAGACCGCACGGCGCGCCGCCTCTCTGGCCAAGCGCATCTGCAGGGGGTTTTTCGCTTGCTTTGACAGTTCCGCCACGCCCTTGCGACGGTTCGCCTGATCCAGCACATCTTCTGCATCGGTCAGCGCCATCAATATCCCGCCATCGTCATAAGTTTGGATATTTTCCATCCGCACCTGAGGCGCAGAGGTTTCTATGGCGGGAAGCTGTATCGATAATATTTGCTTCTCTGCATCCCACCGAACATCATCCTGGGTTAGTTTCGCCATATCAATCTCATAACGGACAGAACCGGGCATGATCAGGGTTTTACGCGCCGACAGACCCAGCTTATTGAGGGTCGTTGTCACGCTGGCATTATAGCTTGCTTCAAACACGATGAGACGGTTCTGCTCGCGCAGGCTGTTCAAACTGGCATCGGCGATGGAAACCGGGTCGGGATTGATGCTTTGCTCGACACGGCTGAACAAAAGCCAGGCCAAGGCACCAAGGATCAGCAATATCCCGCCTGCCAAGCCGAAAGGTACCCAAAATTTCCGGTTCACGCAGTCATGCTCCAAAGGCCATTGGCCTCACCGGCCACGCCGCGATTTTGCAAATCAATCAGATGCGCCCGCACAGATTGACCAGCCGCGCCGACAAGACGCGGGTCCAACCCCTTATACATTTGCGTCACCATGTCGGGAATAAGAGCCGGGCTGGCTTCCAGAATCTTTAGGATCTGTCGCTCGCGTTGTTTTCTGTGCCCCATCATTCCGCGGACCAACTGGCGTGGGTTTTTCACTTTCTTGCCGTGGGCTGGATAATAGACCTTATCTTCGCGCTCATAGATTTTCTGCAAGCTGGCCATATAGTCGGCCATATCGCCATCGGGCGGAACAATCACACTGGTCGACCAGGCCATCACATGGTCACCGGTAAACAGAGCACCGGACTCCTGCACCGCGAGGCACAGGTGATTGGAGGTGTGCCCGGGCGTGGCGACAGCCTCTATTGTCCAGCCATCTCCGGCAAAGGTGTCACCATCCTTTAGCACTTGATCCGGATTATAATATCTGTCGAAACTTTCGTCGGCGCGAGGACCATCATCCTCCAGCACCAGCGGCGCACAACCGATAATCGGCGCACCTGTAAGCGCTGCCAGCGGAGCCGCCGCCGGACTATGATCGCGGTGGGTATGGGTACACATAATCGCCGCAATCTTTGCATCCCCGATAGCGGTAACGATTGCATCAATGTGGCTGTCTATCGCTGGACCAGGATCAATAACCGCGCGGTCGCTGGCATTTCCAACAATGTAGGTTTGCGTACCAGTATAGGTATATGGGCTGGGGTTCCCGGCCAATACACGCGCCACCAGCGGCTCCATCTGTTCCGACAGGCCGGTTGGCAATTTGCTAAGATCAAAGGGTGCGTCCATGCACCAGATGTGGCCATATCTTGACCAGATGACAACAATAATCCGGAAATTTGCGCCCGGCAAATGCAGCGGCGCAGGGTCAACCCGTTTTTAGACGGAGGTCAATTTCCGTTCTAAATGCTGAATTTCGCGGTCATATACCTGAATCTTACGTTTATGTTTCGCGTCCGATTTGTCGCAGGAATTTGCGACATCCATCCGTGCTGATTTCAATGTTTCCAACGTGAGTTTCAGATATTTCTTTTTGTTGCCGGCAACCGGTACATTCAAACAGCCAACCAATTTGGCCCATGTCTGTTCGGTCATCACCCCGCGCCGTGCATCATATCGCACACCCTCACCCAAATTTTTGCACTTGGCCTTCCGGCTTTTCGAAATGCCGGCGGAGGAGAAACCGTTGATCAGGCTGGTGGTGATGAACCCACCGCGAACATTAACGACAGGCGATACTGGCGGCTTGAGCGGGGTTGGAATGGCGCTGTTGGCACCGCGGCTGCGATTCACGTTGCTATGGCGATTAGCGTTCATCTCATAACGGCCATTTCTGGCATTATATACCGTTTGGGTAGAGATTATCTGAGCCTCCCGAATTGCCTCCCGCGCTTCGCGTTCCGCTTTCTTCATCTCATGCTTGGCCTCGCGTACGCTTCGTGCAACCTCTCTTTGCGTTTCGCGCATTTCGCGTTGCCACTCACGTTCCATTGCCCGTGCTTCGCGTTCGGCTTCCCGCATTTCTTGACGCGCTTCACGCTCATGTTGCCTGGCTTCGCGTTCATGTTCTTTCATTTCACTGTGCGCCTCAGCACGGGATTCTTCGGCTTCTTCGATCATGCGTTTCACTTCCGCATTCGTCAGTTTTTTGTTCGTTCGAAGAACGATAGTTCGGCCATCATGACGGATGCGATGAACATATTGCTCGTCATTGGCGAAATCTTTGGAACCGTTCAGCATGGTGATATTGATCGTTTCACCCTCTTTGCTCTTTGACACTGGTTCCGGCCACGCAGGCGCTGCAGGAGTCTTTGGCGCGCTCAATTTTTCGTAGGATGGGACCATGCGGCTCAGTTTTGTGTCAATTTCGCTTCGCTTCAATTTGCGTTCCGAATCCAATTCGAACGTACCGCGCTTGTTGCTGACGGTATATTTATAGCCATCGTCCGTTTTTTTGGTGACGAGAACATCTTTGTCGCTGACGTCTACAGACGTGCCCGCGCTGTGGATTTGGATGCCATCATCATCTTCCGGATGAGCCACCGCTGTTTCGGCATATGTGACGGTCGCCGTCAACGGCAGGGCAATAACCGTGCTGGTCCCCACCAGCAATCCACCCAGCTTTTTTCGAAATGACGATTTTTCGCGTTGGCCGAGCATTTTCAGGCGGCCCTTGATCTTGTCCTTTTGCCCCAGCGGACTAGCCAGTCCCAGCTGTTGACCAAATGCGGATTTTGCAGCTGACTTTGCAATAGTACGTCCATAAACCGCGCGCGCTTCATGGCCGGTTTTTTGCAGGATACGCGCATCACAGGCCGTTTCCTGGTCTTGCCGAAACGCCATCCAAGAGAACCACGCAACGGGGTTGAACCAGTGAAGCGACAAGATAAACAGCCCAACAAAATTGGCGGCAAGATCACCTGATTCATGGTGGGCAATCTCATGTTCCAGCGCCAGTTCGCGTTCGCGCGGCGCATAGTTGCGAAAGAAATCCGTGGGCACAGCAATATATTTGCGAAACAGTCCAAAGGCGAGAGGCCCGCCGACAGCCGCCGTCTCCAATATCCTGATACTACCATGATGCCCGACCAATTGACCGTCGGAGATAATATCCTCGCGAAATTGAATATAGGAAGCGAGCTTGCTGATGAACAACATACCCGCACCGCCAGCCCAAATGATCATCGCGATCAACATCCAGTCAACGGCTGCCAACGCCCCGGTTGCGGCAATTTGTTCTACAGCGATGACATCGGGGGTCATGGCCGCAATGGGCGACGACGCAGCAGTGGATTCGGCAATTTCAACCGGCGCCGGCGCTTCCAGCGTCAACACGGGCATGAACAAGCGTGCCAGCGGGAGCACCCAGAGCAGATAGGAAATCTTCGCGCCAAAGAAATGTGCGACCGGCTTTCGTATCATCAACACAAATGCCATCAGCAGCGTCATTGAAACCATTGTATCCCAAAACCATTCCATCATGATTTCAACTCCCTCAATAGCTCTTCAATTTCGCTGATATCCTCAGCGCTCAATTCGTCTGCCTCGGCAAGATGCGCCACCAGCGGGGAGATTTTACCGCCAAAAAGGCGATCGACAAACTTACGGGAAACACCGGCCAGATAATGATCTCGCTCGACCAGCGGAGAATAGAGAAAACGCCGGCCGTCGCGCTGTGTTCCAACAACCGTTTTGGCCGCTAGTCGTGAAAGCAAGGTTTTGACCGTCTGTAGCGACCAACCCTTCTGATCCACCACCTGATCGGCAACTTCCGTCGCCGTCAACGGGGAACGCTTCCAGAGCACTTCCATGATTTCATGTTCTGCATCGCTGATACGTTCGACCATGACGCTCCCTCTCCTTGGCGAATCCTGACTGACTACACCTGTAGTTTAATCGACTACGGTTGTAAACAGTAGATTTTACATTTGCGGAACAGTTATCGGCCAAATGGCGGTCAAACACCACGTCGTTTGTCGAATAAATTTACAGGTTTGCAGAAGTTAAAGTGGCTTTAACCATCTAACCTGCTGAAAAATATCAATCGCGAAAAACTGGCACGTCCAATGCAAAGCTATGGGCGTTCCTATTGTTTCACAGCTAAGGACGCGAAATGAGGGGGACGGCGTACTGGTCTCCGCTGTCCCCTCTCATTACAAAAAGGTTTATACAACCACTTGCCCCCGCCTAAACCCAAGGCACAAAATTCAAACGGCTCGGAACTCCTATTCCGGGCCGTTTTTGTTTGTGTATCGACATAGCCGTCATGTGCTGTTTGCATGGCGGGGTGATCTGGTTCAGGAGCGGCTCAGCGCTCATGATGCAACCCCGATGCAAGGAATGAACCTGCGTCTTATCGCCGGTGCAATGGCCTTTGGAAGCGGTTGCCTGGCAATTGGGATGTGGCTGATTGAGCTACCGGACGAACTGCTTAACTCGCCGCCGGAGCTACCTTTTTCTCGGCCATCAATTCGCCCAACTCGCCCGCTTCATACATTTCCATCATAATGTCACTGCCGCCAACAAATTCGCCTTTGACATATAGTTGCGGGATGGTGGGCCAATCAGAAAATTCCTTGATACCCTGGCGCACTTCCATATCCTGTAGGACGTCTACGGATTCAAATCCCACACCAAGATGCTCTAGGATCGCCACTGCCTTGCTAGAAAAGCCGCATTGCGGGAATAGCGGCGTACCTTTCATGAACAGTACCACGTCATTCGATGATACCATATTGTCGATTTTTGAATGTACTTCAGTCATTTTTATAACTCCTATTCAGGAACGCCGGTCGTCAGCTGCAAAGCGTGCAATTCCCCGCCCATTTTGCCCTTCAGGGCCGCATAAACCGCTTGATGTTGCTTCACCCGGTTCATCCCCGCAAATTCAGAGGATAGAACCTTGGCTGCATAATGGTCTCCGTCACCCGCAAGGTCGGTAATCTCGACCACAGCATCCGGGAAAGCTTCCACTATCATGGCCTTAATATCGTCGCTTGCCATGGGCATCGGTGATTATTCCTCTGTCGTCTGTTCAACGAACTGACGGCGTGCTTCGACCATTTTTTCGGTGAGCGCAGCACGAATGCCGGCATCGTCAATATCAACTTCTGCTGATGTCAAATCGCCCATCAGCTTGCGGACTACGTCCTCATCGCCCGCTTCTTCAAAATCCGCCGCCACCACTTCTTTGGCATAGCTGTCGGTTTCTTCAGGCGTGAGGCCCATTTTTTCAGCGGCCCATTCACCTAGCAGCCGGTTACGGCGTGCGGTGATCTTAAACTGCATTTCTTCGTCGCGCGCAAATTTCGATTCAAACGCTTTTTCGCGATCGTTAAAACTGGTCATGTTTGTCCCTTATCCAACTCTTGTTCTGAAAATAGGCATTACGCCGGCCGCTAACAAGGCTCCGCGCCGATCAATCGGCAACTTTCACCACAAGTTTTCCGATAGCACCGCGATCCGCCATTTTCTGAATCGCCTTTCCCGCATCTGCAAATGCAAATATTTCAGACACCCGCGGTTGTATCATGGCTTGGTCCCACAGCTTGAACAGCCGGTTGATATGCGAGCGATTGGCTTTGGGGTCCCGCATGGCAAAGGCACCCCAGAAGACACCGCATACATCACATGATTTTAACAGCGTCAGGTTCAGTGGTAATTTTGCGATACCTGCAGGAAATCCAACCACCAGAAAGCGACCTTCCCAACCGATGGAACGCACTGCCGGTTCGCTATAGTCGCCGCCAACCGCGTCATAAATTATATCTGCGCCGTTTGGCCCAACTGCTGCCTTGAACTGCGCAGCCAAAGCCTTGGATGCGTCTTTGTCAAAAGGTGCACGGCCATAGACCACAGTTTCATCTGCCCCGGCAGCTTTACAGAATTCCGCCTTCTCTTCCGAAGACACAGCTGCGACAACCTTGGCGCCAAATGCTTTTCCTAGCTCTACTGCGGCTATTCCCACGCCGCCGGACGCGCCCAGGACAAGCAGAACATCGCCCTCTTTGATATGGCCCCGGTCCACCAGAGCGTGGATGGAGGTTCCGTAGGTCAAGATCAGGGCGGAGGCGTCTTCATGGCTCACGCTATCGGGAATTTTGAAAACACTATTCTGGTCAACCGCAACCTTCTCTACCAATCCGCCATGTCCGGTCGTGGACGCCACACGGTCGCCAACTTTCAGACCGGTAACACCTTCACCAATTTCAGCAATCACGCCGGAGACTTCTCCGCCGGGCGCGAATGGCCGAGGTGGTTTGAACTGGTATAAATCCTGGATGATAAGCACATCGGGATAGTTGATGGAGCAAGCTTTTACTTCAATAACTACCTGTCCCTTGCCAGCGATCGGTGCATCCACCTCTATCATTTCGAGGCTATCGGGACCACCAACCTTTGTGGACATCAATGCTTTCATTTCAAAATACCTTCCCAAGTATATTTGTGATTACACAGCGGCGGGTGTCATCCACGGCTGCGAAGAATCAATCGATTTTTCATGCACTTCTATGGCATCTGATTTCGCCATTGTCAGGTCAATTTCGTCTAACCCTTCGATCAAGCATTTCTGCCGAAACGCATCCATCTCAAACGCAAAACGGTCCTGAAAGGGGGTCGTTACACTCATAGTTTGCATATCAATACTGATGGGATCGGTTTTGGCCACTTCCATCAACCGGTCGACAGCCTCCTGGGGCAGCGCGATCGCGAGCAACCCGTTCTTGAAAGCATTACCCGAAAAAATATCTGAAAAACTGGGAGCGATGACCGCTTTGATGCCCATATCATCCAATGCCCACGCAGCATGTTCGCGGCTCGACCCACAACCAAAATTGTCGCCAGCGATCAGGATCGATGCGTCCGCATAATCCGGGTCATCAAATATATTTCCGTCCTGCGCGCGGATCGCTTCAAACGCGCCCTCACCCAATCCTTCGCGGGAAATTGTTTTCAACCATTTGGCCGGAATGATAACATCGGTATCGACATTTTTTTGGCCAAAAGGAATAGCGCGACCTTCGACTTTGTCGACAGGTTGCATCACTCTTCCTCATCGCCGGCATAGCCGTCATATTCGCTGGTCAGGTCGTCATCCTCTTCGTCAAGAATCGGCTCGTTCTCATAGCGCAATCTGGGTTTGCGTTTGGCCACGCCAAAATCATCATGCTTTTTTACCTGATGCCGGCCCGCATAGATTAATGCAGCGGCCACTGCGGCAGAACCAACAGCCGCCCCGACTTTCACGCCGGTTGACCACTTGCCGGATTTCCGATCCTTTGTTTTTTCGCCCGATTTATCGGTCGTTTTTTTCGTATCATCGCTCATATCTAATACCTCAATTCGTTAACTCGCGCACATCGGTAAGCTTTCCGGTCACAGCTGCGGCAGCTGCCATGGCTGGAGACATTAAATGCGTTCTAGCGCCGGGACCCTGCCTGCCAACAAAATTACGGTTGGATGTGGAGGCACAGCGTTCACCGGAGGGAACCTTGTCCGGGTTCATGCCCAGACATGCGGAACAGCCGGGTTCTCGCCATTCGAAGCCCGCGTCGGTGAATATTTTGTCGAGCCCTTCTGCTTCGGCCTGTGCTTTGACCAGTCCGGAACCCGGCACGACAATTGCCCATTTCACGCCCGGTGCCTTTTTCCGATCTCGCAACACATTCGCGGCGGCCCGCAAATCTTCGATCCGGCTGTTGGTGCAACTGCCAATGAAAATATTCTCCACGGCCACATCCTGCATCGCTTGCCCCGATTGCAGGCCCATATAGTCCAGCGACTTTTGGGCAGCATCCTGTTTGGACGGATCGGCGAAACTGAGCGGCGCGGGAACATTGCCCGTCACTTGCACCACATCTTCCGGACTAGTGCCCCATGTTACGGTCGGCGCGACATCCGCCGCGTTTATCGTCACGCTCTTGTCGAATTTCGCTCCGTGATCCGTGGGAAGGGTTTTCCAATATTCTACCGCCGCGTCCCAATCCGCGCCTTTCGGTGCCATGGGCCGGCCTTTGAGATATTCGAATGTTGTCGCATCCGGTGCGATCAAACCCGCGCGCGCGCCAGCCTCAATCGACATATTGGAAACCGTCAACCGGCCCTCAATCGACATTTGTTCAAATACTTCGCCGCGATATTCGATCACATGGCCCGTACCGCCAGCCGTGCCAATCACGCCGATAATATGCAGGATCAGGTCTTTCGGACTGATCCCCGGACCGAGCAAACCATCCACCCGAATCTCCATTGATTTGGACCGTGTAAGCTGTAGCGTCTGTGTGGCCAGAACATGCTCGACCTCGCTCGTGCCGATACCAAAGGCCAGCGCGCCAAGCGCGCCATGCGCCGCTGTGTGGCTGTCGCCGCAAACCAGCGTACATCCGGGCAGCGTAAATCCTTGCTCCGGACCTATAACGTGAACGATGCCTTGGTTGATATCACTCGCACCGATATATTTGATTCCAAAAGCAGGCGCATTGGCTTCCAGCGCCTCCAGCTGCGCAGCGCTCTGTGGATCGGCGATCGGGATTTTATTACCATCCATATCCAGCCGCGCCGTTGTCGGCAGGTTGTGGTCGGGAACCGCCAATGTCAGGTCGGGACGGCGCACCTGCCGTCCAGCCTTTCGCAAACCTTCAAACGCCTGCGGACTGGTTACTTCATGAACCAGATGCCGGTCGATATAGATTAACGCCGTGCCATCGTCGCGTTGGTCCACAACATGGGCGTCCCAGATTTTCTGGTAGAGGGTTTTTGGTTCAGTCATTAGCATCCCACATATAATATGGGATTTCGTTTAGACAGATCAATCTTTCGTGCAAGATAGAATAGGCTTCAAATGCCGCGAAAGAGCGACTATCTTTGCCCTATGAGCATTTTCGCCATCCTCGCTACGATTATCGCCTCCGTTATCATGATGGAGTTTATCGCATGGGGCGCGCACAAATATATCATGCATGGCTTTGGCTGGGCATGGCACCGCGACCATCATGAACCGCATGATAATACGCTGGAAAAGAACGATCTTTACGGCATTGTTGGCGCGGTGATGAGTATTTCGATGTTTGTGGTGGGATCACCGATGATCATGGGTGCAAGCGCTTGGGAACCGGGGACATGGATTGGCCTGGGCATTATGTTTTACGGCATTATCTACACGCTGGTCCATGACGGCCTCGTACATCAACGCTATTTCAAATATATCCCCAAACGCGGCTATGCCAAGCGGCTGGTACAGGCGCACAAGCTGCACCATGCGACGGTTGGTAGGGAAGGCGGAGTGAGTTTTGGCTTTGTGTTTGCGCGCGATCCGGCGAAGCTAAAGGCGGAGTTGAAGGTGCAGCGGGAGGCTGGGGTTGCTGTGGTTCGGGATGTCACACCTTGACGGTCATTGCGAGCACAGCGAAGCAATCCAGTGCGGCACGCGCAATCGCTCTGGATTGCCGCGTCGCTTCGCTCCTCGCAATGACGGTAATTAGCTAGGCCGAGGCATCAACACCGGGCCGCCCAGTTCCACCGTCTTCTGATAGCCCGGCCGTGCGACCAGCGCCTCGAAATAGCGTTTGCAGTTCGGGCGGCTTTCCAGCTGACCTAGCGCCGAGCGGCCCTCCAGCATATAGTGCAGGTTGATATCCGCACCGGTGAATTTGTCCGCCACGAGGAAATCCTTGCCCTCCAGCTCAATCTCGAGATGGTCCATCAGCTTGTCCACCTCGGCATTCAGGAACCCGCCCATCACTTCGGGCAAGCCGCCCAGCATCGGTGCGATCCCGGTGATGATGAAGCTCATCCCCATCGTGCCCTCGGCAAAATGCAGCCATTCCAGATATTTCGCGCGTTCGGGGTGATCGGGCGCAACGCCCAACGCGCCATCGCTATGCTTTTCGACAAGATACTCAATGATCGCGCCGGATTCGACCATCGTGTGGCCATCCACCTCGACCGTCGGCGCCTTGGCCAGTCGGTGCGCTTCCCCCAGTTCGGGCGGAGAACGCCGCGTCTGCGGATCACGGTGATACATCTCCATCTCATAGTCTATCCCCGCCTCCTCACAGAGCCAGATGATACGGGACGAACGCGAATAGCCGAGATGATGCAGTTTGATCATGTGGAGCTCCTTTTAGGTTGCAACAGATGTGCTGCACCGGAGCCAATGGGTCAACCAGCTATTTAGTGCCCCACCACGCCCAAACTCTCGAACGGCTTTTCATTCTCGCTATATTTCTCGACAATGGTTGCGCTGGCTTCGTTAAGGCCGATCAGTTCAACGGCCTTGCCCTCACCCTTCAGCCGTTCGACAATCTTGTCG
>CALKXX010000079.1 GCA_938003725.1 uncultured Sphingomonadaceae bacterium
AGCCTTCCGCCCAATTGATACCTTCGACAAAGGGTTGTGCGTTGATCAACTTGCCGTTGGTCCGGTCTATGACAAAGAAAAACCCGTTCTTCGGAGCGTGATACAGCACTTTGCGCATTTCGCCGTCCACTTCCAACTCGGCCTGAATGATATGCTGTGTCGCGGTATAATCCCAGTTCTCCCCGGGTATCTCTTGATAGTGCCACAGATATTTTCCTGTGTCGGGTTCCACTGCGACCACCGAGGACAGGAACAGGTTGTCGCCTTCTCCGCCCGAGCGTAGGCCATGGTTCCACGGATTACCGTTGCCCACGCCGAAATAGAGTTGGTCGAGTTCCGCGTCATATACAATGCTGTCCCAAACCGTTCCGCCGCCCCCGGATTCCTTCCATTCACCATCGCTCCAGGTTTTTGCCGCCGCTTTTTCAAAAATCTCGTCGCTGGCCGCACCGTCCGGTTTTCCTTCCGGATTGGGGACAGTGTAAAAGCGCCATTTCATCGACCCGTCGCTAACGTCATATGCGGACAGATAACCCCGCACGCCAAATTCCGCGCCGCCATTGCCGATGATGACCATGTTCTTCACCACGCGCGGGGCCCCCGTGATCGTATAGGGTTTGGAATTGTCGGTTGTCTGGGTTTCCCAGAGCCGTGCGCCGGTATTCGCGTCGAGGGCGATCAAGCGGCCATCGATGGTCCCAAAAAACAGCTTTCCGCGATTGATGGCAACGCCGCGATTGACCACGTCACAACAGGCATCGACGGCTTTTTCGCCGGGTACTTCCGGGTCATAGGACCACAATTCTTCGCCGGTCTTCGCATCATAGGAAAATACCTTTGACCAGGCGGTAGAGATATACATTTTGCCGTCGATAACGACGGGGGTCGCCTCTTGACCGCGGGCATCGGGTAAATCCTTGAACCAGGCGATACCCAGTTCACCGACGTTGCTCTCATTGATCTGATCGAGCGGACTATGACGTTGCTCTTTGGCGTCAAAACCAATGTTGCTCCAATCGCTATTGGCGGTTTCGCCGCTGGTATCCGACGCGCCTGTATTCGGCTGTTGCTGACAAGCTGCCAGCAGACATAGGGCGGCTAAAATTCCAAATCGGCGCATCATGATACTCTCCCATCGCCCGGCCTTTATAGGCCGCGACCATTTTTAACTGACTAGCTAAAATAGGGGCAGAAGGTCAAGCGCCGTTATAGGGCGGGTTGTCCAGTCCAGCGGGGCTTTTCGTGAATATCTCACAGCCGTCTTCGGTAATTCCGATGCTATGTTCAAACTGGGCGGATAGGGATCGGTCGCGGGTTACGGCGGTCCAGCCATCTTCCAGCATTTTGGTTGTATATTTACCGATATTTATCATCGGTTCGATGGTGAAGAACATACCGGGGCGTATTTCGGGACCGGTACCGGGCCGTCCGGCATGCACGACTTCCGGTGCATCATGGAACATCTGCCCCAGACCATGGCCGCAAAAATCGCGAACGACGCCGTATCTGTTCGCTTCCGCATGGCTCTGGATAGCGTGTGAAATATCGCCCATCCGGTTGCCCGGCTTTGCCTGTTCAATGCCTAGCATCAAGCATTCATAAGTGACCTGCACCAGCTTGCTTGCCTTGACCGGTGTTTTTCCGACAAGGAACATGCGGCTGGTATCGCCGTGCCAGCCATCGACGATTACGGTGACGTCTATATTGACGATATCGCCTTCTTTCAGTTTTTTGTCACCGGGTATGCCGTGGCACACCACGTGATTGATTGAGGTGCAACAGCTATGGGTGAAGCCGCGATAGCCCAATGTCGCTGGAACGGCACCTTCACGAAACGCATGCTGGCGGACCATATCATCGAGTGCGCCGGTCGTCACACCGGGAACCACATGTGGAACAAGACTGTCCAATATCTCGGCGGCCAATCGTCCGGCTTTGCGCATGCCGTCAAACCCGGCGGGGCCATGCAGTTTGATAGCACCTGTGCGGCTTTGTGGTGTTGCTTCTTCTACGGTCAGATATTCTGTCATGCGCTATATATAGAAAATTCATTCGCGCTTTGCGAGAGGTGATTTTTATCGCTAAGACGCCCTCCATGACCAAAGAGAAAATATGGACCGCCGCATTGATTGTGATTGGCGATGAAATCTTATCTGGCCGGACGCAGGACAAGAATATCGCGCAGGTAGCGAAATGGTTGAATGTGCAGGGAATTCGCCTCGGTGAAGTGCGGGTTATCGCGGACGATATGGACGCTATCGCTGAGGCAGTGAATATTTTGCGCGCGCGCAATGACTATTTGTTCACGACGGGTGGTATTGGACCCACCCATGACGATATTACGGTGGATGCGATCTCACAGGCGATCGGGGTCGATGTCGTCATCCATCCTACTGCAAGAGGGATTCTTGAACGATATTATGCGGATAAGGGCGGCGTAAATGAAGGCCGTTTGCGGATGGCCCGCGTGCCGGATGGCGCAGAATTGATCGAAAATAAAATGTCTGGCGCGCCCGGCATCAAGATCGAGAATATGTTTCTTATGGCCGGTGTTCCCCATATCACCGCGGGAATGCTCGATGCACTTACCGGCTCGTTAGAGGGCGGAGCGCCCTTGCTATCGGCAACACTTGGTGCTTGGGCGCCGGAAAGTGAGATAGCCGATATCCTTCGCGGTGCAGAAAAGGCACATGAGGGTTGTCAGATCGGCAGCTATCCTTTCTTCCGAAATGGCACGGTGGGCGCAAATTTTGTTGTCCGTTCAACCGATGCAGATGGGCTGGAGGTCTGCCGAATAGCCCTTAAATCTGGCCTGGAAGCGGCGGGTTATGAGGTAACGGACGGCGGAATTTAGAATGTCGCTATGTTGACTTTCGCCTTGTGACAGTTATACGATCTATAAAATTTGTCCGGACAAATTATTGGAGTATTAGTGAATGTTCAAACGCCTATTTATTGATCACCCCCGCACGGTTGAAGAAACTTATGCCGAGCATTTTGTCTTTGCGGGTAGCTTTGGACTGAAAATGATCTGGGGGGGTATTGGTGCTGTTATCCACGCGATCATTCCCGGACTATGCATCACGGCGGGTAGTGAGATGATCAAAACGCTCAACAAGACGATTGTCGATCAACGTGAGAGAAAGCGGGCCGCCACCGGCGAAATGCACAGCATCGAATATATTATTTGAAGCCCGTCATTCCCGCCCTGCTTTCAGGGCGGCACCGGCCGCAAATGGGGTGATCGCGACCAACAGCAAAGATACCGCACCCAAAAAGAGCAAAGCACTACCGCTTTGGTCCGATAGGCTTCCGGCACCAAATATGAGTAAGGGGATAGCTAGCGGGATGAGCAACAATCCGCCGAGTGCTCCTGCGCCTTTCAACCCCGCCGTCAATGCAGCGATCATGACAGCCAAGCCGGCAAGAGCAGGCGTGGCGATTGCTAGGCTCGCGAGTAATGTCCAGAGCGGATTGCCTTCCAGTCCCATCAATCCACTGGCGAGGAATGCGGCGAAGAGCAGCGGCGGACCAAAGGCCAGCCAGTGCGAGATCAGTCGTCCCAAGGCGATAAATTCGTCGGTCAATCCCCTTACGATCAATTGATCATGAACCCCGTTGTCAAGGTCAGGCTGTATCAGCCGATCCAGCGGCAATAGCGTCGCTAGCAAGGCGGCGATCCACAATATACCGCCGCCCGTCTGTAGCAATAAATCCCGGTCCGGCCCCACTGCAAAAGGAAATAGGGTGGCAGCAGAAAGGTAGAAAATGACCGGTAACCAGGTCCCGCCGCTCGCATAGCTTTGACGCACATCTCTCCAGATCAAGGCGCTTAGGGACGCGATCATATTGTTGATTCCAGTTGTTCCAGCGGCGCAAGCCTAACGGAAAGTTCGAAATCAATCGGTAGCGGGATATGGCTAGCAGCCAGAATTGTGCCGCCATCGTCCAGATGGGCCTGCAATATCTTACCCATCAACTCCACCGAACTGGTGTCGAGGCCATTTGCCGGTTCGTCAAGCAACCAAAGCTTGGCATCTGTTTGATAAATTCGCGCCAATCGCGCCCGTTGGCGCTGACCGGTGGAAAAATAGCGAATGGGAACTTCGGATAAATGTTCAATCCCGGCTTTGCTTAAAGCCTCTTGGGTTGTTTGGACTGTGCGGCCATCTAACCTGGCCCAGAAACTCAACGCCTGCTCCAGTGATCGATGTTCATCTAGCGCCATTCGGTCATCACATAACGCCACAGAACCTGGCTTGTTGACGCGCCCGGAAAACGCATCAAGCAATCCCGCGATAAGTCTCAATAAACTTGATTTTCCGACGCCATTGGGTCCAGTGAGTAGCCCTGCTTGTCCGGGTTTAAGCACGAAATTTAAGTCCCGAAACAGCATTTTATCACCGCGAACGCAGCTTAACCCATCGGCAATCAAGTGATTGTCGATATCTTCCTGTAACGTGCTTGACGGCCCCGCGCTCATAGCACAGACTTAAGGCACGAAACGTAGCCAAAGCCAAGTATGGAGATTAAAAACATGGTCGCGCAATTGACCGATACGGAAAGGCAGGATGCGCTGAAGGCGCTTCCCGACTGGGATTATGATGCGAATCGTGACGCAATCAGCCGCAAATTTGAGTTTAGCGATTTTGCGGAAGCTTTTGCTTTTATGACGCGCGTTGCGATCCATGCGGAAAAGGCGGATCATCATCCCGAATGGTTCAATGTCTATAACAAGGTCGATATCACACTGACCACCCATGATGCCGGAACAAATGGCGGCTTGTCCAGACGTGACGTTGATCTAGCAAAAACGATTGAGAGTTTTCTGTAGCGCCGGATTCAGTTTTTGTCCGGCTGTTCGGTGGGCGATAATATATTGCCCAGATCACCCAATTCGACCTGTTGTTTGCGCAAGCGTCCCGGCATCCAGCGGGCGGCAAAGGCCAATTGTTTTGCCATTTTGTTGACGGGTGTATGCACCTTGTCCTGATGAACTGCATCCCATGCCGCTGGCCCGATGATAGATACAGGGCTCACCAGTACACCGCTTTCCTCCAGCCGTTCCTTGCCGCTTTGATTCGTGCCTTCGACGACGTCCGATATGATATTCGTGTCGATAAAGCCGGGCATGAGAGAGCGGGATTTGATACCATATTTCCGAAACTCCAGATCGTGCGATTCCGCCAAACCCCGCACGGCAAATTTGGTGGCGCTATAGACGCTGAGATCCGCAACTCCGTATATGCCGGCGGCAGACGCGGTATACAGGACGCAGCTATCAGGCGTATTTTTTAGAATCTCAAAACAAGCGCGTGTTCCGCTAATACAGCCGGTAAAGTTGATCGCGATCATCAGGTCGATGTCTTCATCAGTCATCTCTTCGATGGGGCCGCCTTCACCGATCCCGGCATTGTTAAATAACACATGCATGTTGCCGCCAGTGACATTACTAAATTCGGCCACTGCGGATTTCCAGTTCGCCCGGTTGGTCACATCCAGTTTATGGATAGAGCTTTGGCCCTCGGGAATCATGGCAGCGGTTTCGGCCATGCCCGCTTCATTTATATCCGCAATACCAATGAACCATCCACGTCCGGCGAAATAACGGCCCACTTCGCGTCCCAGCCCGGATGCACCGCCGGTAATGAAAATCGTTTTTTGTCCGCTTTGATATGCCATGTTGGGTTCGTCCATCTGCTATTTACATTGATGTATGTTCGAGCGGTTTTTGACAGGTTCGTCAAGAGCCGCATAAACGCGGTTGGACATCGACATCAAAGCGCGTCACTATGCCGGGCAATGTCAGTTCCTGGTCCCCGCATAAAGATGCAAAATGTCAGCCGTCAATATGGCGCGCTGAAAGCCGTTGATGATGTAACGCTTGAAATTGAGTCGGGTAGCTTGGTGGCGCTGGTCGGCTTGTCAGGTTCAGGTAAGTCCACATTGCTAAAAATGATCAATCGGCTGGTCGATCCTACCGGCGGAGATATTCTGGTTGGCGGTGAAAATATTCTAAACTCCGACCCGCATATCCTACGCCGGCGGATCGGATATGTGTTTCAGAATATCGGATTGTTTCCGCATATGAATATAGCACGCAATATCGCCATTGGATTGGAACTGGCGGGAGAAAGCGGCGCGGGCGATAAGCGCGTCGCAGAATTGCTCGACCTGGTCGAACTGCCGCAAGAAATGGCACTGCGCGTTCCGGAACAACTGAGCGGGGGTCAGCAACAGCGTGTCGGCGTCGCTCGCGCTTTGGCAACGCGTCCCGGACTTATGCTGATGGACGAGCCATTTGGTGCGCTTGACCCCGTCACGCGGGATAGTTTGGTGAGCCAATATAAGGCGCTGCATGAGAAACTTGGACTGACGACCATTATCGTCACGCATGACATGGCAGAGGCGCTGTATCTGGCGGATCGCATTCTGGTGATGGAAGAGGGGCAGATAAAGGCGGATGCCACGCCTGCTGAAATGCTGTCGGGCGGGGCTGGCGACGAAGCCGAAGCATTAGTTGCTGTTCCGCGAGCGCAAGCGGCCCATTTAAGCCAGCTTGGCGGAAAAGCATGAGCGAGGCGTGGCGACAGGCATTCGCGCGTGTCCCGGACCTGTTGGCCGCGCATATTCAACTTAGTTTTTCGGCATTGCTGCTGGCGTTATTTCTCTGTTTTCCGCTTTCAATCTGGGCCGCGCGTAAGCCGAAAGTGGCAACGGTCATATTGGCTTTCGCTAGTCTGGTGCAGACGATTCCGGCACTGGCGCTGCTGGCTCTATTCTATCCGATATTGCTGGGCCTATCGGTCTTGCTTGGTGAGGGTATATCCGCGCTTGGTTTTTTGCCGGCGTTGCTGGCGCTTACGCTCTATGCACTGCTCCCCATATTGCGCAACGCCGTTACGGGCTTAACCGGTGTCGACCCTGCGGCGAAGGAGGCTGCAGACGGCCTTGGTATGACCGCTGCACAGAAACTGCGCTTGGTAGAAGCGCCTCTGGCGGCGCCCACTATTATGGCCGGGATACGCACTGCGGCGGTCTGGACGATCGGTGCAGCGACCCTGTCGACCACGGTGGGTCAGGCGAGTCTCGGCGATCTGATCTTTGCCGGATTGCAAACTCAAAACTGGACGCTCGTAATGGCGGGTTGCCTTGCCTCCGCGGCGCTCGCCATCATCGTAGATTTGTTGTTGGGTATGATTGAACATGCAATTGCGGTGCGAAAGAAGTCGCGCGCTTGGGTCGCTACGGCCATTCTAGCTATTGGCCTCTCCGCCGCTCTCCTGCCATCATTGCAATCGCGCGATGATGTGATTGTGATTGGCGCAAAGGGCTTTTCGGAGCAGTTCATTCTCGCGCGCTTGATTGGCGGCCGGCTCGAAGAAGCGGGTTATGAAATCGAATATCGCGATGGATTGGGTTCCGCTGTCGTTTTTCAGGCTGTGATGGCCGGGGATATTGACATCTCCATCGACTATTCGGGCACCATCTGGACCAACCAGATGAAGCGCACGGCTGCGGTACCAACCCCGCAGATGTTAGATGAAATTGCTGGCTGGGTCTCGGCGGAATATGGCGGTAATATGCTAGGCGCACTCGGCTTTGAAAATACCTACGCCTTTGCCGTTCGTCCCGAAGATGCAGCGGATAGAGGTTTAGCAACGCTTGATGATTTGGCCCGTTATTCCTCTACCTTCTCTTTCGGTACCGACCTTGAGTTTCTGGAAAGACCGGAATGGGACATGGTGAAGTCCGCCTATCCCATGCGGTTCAAGGAAGAGCGTTCGTTCAATCCCACCTTCATGTATCCTGCGTTATCCAGTGGTGAAGTCGACGTCATATCGGCATTTTCTTCGGACGGCAGAATTGCCGCAAATGGTTTTGTCGTACTGGAAGATACGAAGGGTGCGGTGCCCTCCTATGAAGCAATGATCCTGATCGCACCGAATCGCCGGAACGAGAAACCTTTCGTTGAGGCGATAAAACCACTGATAGGCGCGATCACAGTGGAAAATATGCGCGAGGCAAATTATAGAGTGGATCGTGATGCGGACAAGCAGACGCCCGAGCAGGCAGCAAAATGGCTGGACCGACGCCTTAGAAATGGGAAGGTTGAATAATTGCGAGCATATATGTTTCGACTGATACGGCTTCCGATTATCGCCGCCGCGCTGTTATTCTCATTGCCGGTCTATGCAGACGTTAATGTTACCTTCTATTCCCATGAATTTGGGGAAAACTTCCCCCACGCGTTTTTTGTGGTGAAGGGAAAGCTGGGCAATGGCGAGATAGTCGACACGAATTACGGATTTACCGCCGTCAATGTTTCCCCCGGCATATTATGGGGCTCCGTCAAAGGAAAAATCGAGACATCGAAACCGAAATATGTCGCGAGTAGCAATTCACATTTTACCGTAACGGTTCCCGATTCCAAATACCGCCAGCTCATGGCGCTGGTGGAAAAGTGGCGCAACAAGCCGCAGAAAAGCTATAGCTTGAACAAACGCAATTGTGTGCATTTTGCCGGCGAAGCGATTCAGCTTTTAGGGTATAAGATCAACGCGAAAACCAAAAATTGGAAAAAGCCGACATCCTTCATGCGGGAAGTGCTGGCGCTTAATCCGGGTTTGAAAAAATAGTCGCTACATCACCATCACATGATAATGGTGCCA
The DNA here is from genome assembly GCA_938003725.1 of uncultured Sphingomonadaceae bacterium. GTDB lineage: Bacteria > Pseudomonadota > Alphaproteobacteria > Sphingomonadales > Sphingomonadaceae > Parasphingorhabdus. Next base: position 8,673 of record CALKXX010000079.1, read on the forward strand.
TGTGAAGATCGCGACTGCGCCGCGATGCGGCGACCATGGCTTGGCAATATCACGCAATTCCTGTTCGGTTGGACGGGCATCCAGACCTAGAAAGTTACCAACCCCGACCTGAATGGCCAAATCTCCAGCTGGCCAAATATCAGGCCGACCTTGCGCAAACAGCAGATATATTTCAGCTGACCAGCGTCCAATACCTTTGACTTTGGTCAGCAGCGCGATCGCCTCTTCATCGTCCTGCGGCAAATTTTGCAAATCCAACGCGCCAGTCAGTACCAGTTCCGCCAGGCTGCGCGCATATCCCTGTTTCTGGCGCGAAAGGCCGCATGCGCGCAGCTCATCAAACTCGGTCGCAATCAAGGCATCAGGGGTACAGCCTTTGCCCAACCGGGCCTCCAGCTTGCTCCAAACTGCCGCTGCAGAAGCGACGCTGACTTGTTGCCCCACGATCGTACGGAGCAGCGTTTCATAGCCCTCTGGCCGAATCCGCGGTTCGGGATATCCTGATGCTTCGATGGCTGCCGCCAACCGCGATTCGGTCGCTGCGACAGCATCAACGCCTTTGATAATTGCTTCTTTTGATAGGCCCATAAGCCGCACCTCTACCTTTCGGGCCTTGATTATTTTTGACGCACCAGACATAGCGTGCCGGATTTTAAATAACAGTCAGCTTGTGAGGAATATATGCCAACAATCATGGTAACCGACCGGTCCGGAGACGAAAAAGCAGTTGAAGTCGAGAGCGGTATCACCGTGATGGAAGCGATTCGGGACAATGGGTTTGACGAATTGCTAGCTTTGTGCGGTGGATGTTGCTCCTGCGCCACCTGTCACGTGCACGTTGCTGCGGACTGGAAAGCAAAGCTGCCAGAGATAAGCGAAGATGAAGATGATCTGCTGGAGAGCAGCGAGCACCGCGATGAGCATTCTCGTTTGAGTTGCCAAATTGAGGTGACCGATGAGATTGACGGCTTAAAAGTTACGATTGCTCAGGAAGACTGATTTCCCTGCATAGTTTCAGAATATAAAAAGGGAGCGATATTCGCTCCCTTTTTTTTGTGTATGAAAGTGAGGGGCTGTTAACGCGAAAGCTTGACGATAGCTCGCGGACCTTCTCCTGGATTTGGTTCCCCACCGACAGCCCATGTCATCGTTCTGGTTTCCTCCGTTTGGGTATAGCCATCTGCGCTATTGTTGCTGAGTATCTCACCATCGGTTTCAATGGTAAATTTGCCATCGATGGACGCCAAATCGGGCCCATTGCTTGCACCGCCCATTTTTCCAAGTGCCATCGCGCCAAACAGGCCGCCCGGTCCGGACATTGCAGGCGTTAAAATTTCCAGTTCCCCGCCATTGCGGCGAATAATCTGTACGAACGGGAATTGCAGAGTTGCTCCGGGGAAAGAGGGAAAGGTAAAGTTTTGATCGAACCGGCCACTCACCGCATATTCAACCTCAAACTTGTCATTGCCGAGATATTTTACCTTGTTCCATCCATCATATTTCTCAAGTTCTGACGCGAACTGCTTTAGCCGTGCGTCATTACCGGGGATCGCACCACCAAAAATGGAGCCATAGACCGCCATTTTTTCTTCTTCGTCTTTTTTGCGGCGGGCAAGATCCTTCTCGTGACGCTCGCGTTCCTTCGTTTTTTCGGTTGCTGAACAGTCGCGTTTCTCAAAGCGATAAGGATGGCTCTCATAGTCTGTGTCAGAGACTCGGAAATATTGATCATAGTCCATCGGTGAAATCTCACCGGTTTTTTTCTCGATACGATTGTAACATTCCATGCCTTTTTCATTAAACGGTGCATAGCTTTGCTTGCGGCCAAAACCCCCGTTGTCTGGGTCGAAAAACTGCATCTCACCCGTATAGGCAAAGCTATAGGCGCCGTCTTTCATCAACTTGAGTTCAGAATTGAATTTGCCGGGGATCAGCAAACAGCCGGTCAGCAGCAACGGCGCCACAACAGCGCCGACGATTTTGAAAAAATGTTTCATGGCCTAATTCTCCGTATTTCTTGTATATTCAGCGTAAAGCGCAATTGCTGCAGCGTTGGAAACATTCAGGCTTTCCATCCGCGGGCTCATCGGTAATTTGGCCAGGGCATCGCAATGCGTGGCAACATTTTGCCGTAAGCCTTCGCCTTCTGCGCCCATAACCAGCGCAAGTTTTCCGCTGCCCATGATCGCTCCCAATGTTTCTTCAGCTTCGCCGGTCATTCCAATCCGCCAATATCCAGCCTCGGCAATCTCATCCAATGCCCGTGAAAGGTTTACGACCCGCACCCATGGAACAATCTCTAGCGCGCCCGACGCGGATTTTGCCAATGTGCCAGATTCCGGCGGCGCGTGTCGGTCTTGTGTAATAATCGCGGCGGCATCAAAAGCTGCGGCAGAGCGCAATATAGCCCCGACATTATGGGGGTCAGTGACCTGATCGAGAAGCAGAAGGGGACGACTATTATCAGCAGCCTGATCCAAAATATCTCCCAACCAGATATCCGGCAACGGATCGACATCTGCCACCATCCCCTGGTGCGGTGCATCGCGCGGGACCGCACGGCCCAAATCAGCGGCGTCGCTGTAAACAACGGGAAGGTCTCCCGGCAAATCAAGTGTAGCCAATGCTTCTCGCGTACCAGAGATTTTCTTTACTGTACGGCGCGGGTTTTTCAACGCAGCCTCAATAGCGTGACGGCCCCAGAATTTCAGCCCTCCGCCGGTTTTCTTAATCGATCGGTTTTTGCGTGCCATATCTATGCCTTAGCGAGATCACAGGCGGGAGGCATCCCTTTTTCAACAAATCTGACCATTTTCAGGAAATGTCGCTTTTTTTAGGGAAATACCGATTTTATGCGTGCAGCCATTGACACCTGCACATGGTTTCGTCATTGAGCCGCGATTGCCAGAAATGGTAGTCCGAACAGGACATCTGGACAGGTGGCCGAGTGGTTAAAGGCAGCAGACTGTAAATCTGCCCGCGTAAGCGTACATAGGTTCGAATCCTATCCTGTCCACCAATGCCGGTGATACTTTTTTAAGTGATAGCTCCGGATATGGCCCTACGCCATAATCACGGCGTTTGCGGCTCCGCTTTCGCACTGTTGGTATATGCTACGGTCAATGCCATTTCTTACCTCACCCGTTATCATATATATGGCCATGAAATGTGGTTCTGTAGTCTCCGTGTCCGCCGTTCATCTACCTGAGGCTGAATTTCATTATTCATTTGCCCTGTAGGCCTGACCAAATATCTCCATCGGCCTGCGTATCCAGATCAATTGCGCCGCGAACGCCCAATTGTTCGCGTGCTTCTTTCAGCGGGACATTCCAAACATCTTCTATTTTTGCCATCCAGAACGGGTCTGAATTGCGGCCAATGGATATCCCTTGTTCGATACATTTTAACGCAGCTCCCCACGTTTCGGGATAGTGGAGTACGGTGCGGATCAAATAGCGCGTTGTGCCCAAAATCCCCATCACGTTCATTTCCCCGGCCAGCTCTTTGTTCTGAATATGCGTATCGATGGTGGCAAGTCGGAACCAGTAAGGGAGAAGCTCGCCGATATAATTGAAGCCGGCACCGGTTAATATATGCTCATAGTCATGGGTCTGGCCGGCACGTAGCGAATAAAATTGCCATTGATTTTGCGGTTTGAAATTAGGTACAATCTGTACCTCGTAGCTCCCTTGGGTTGCAGCTTCATAATATATGCCGCCCACCGTACCGGGTGCACAGTCCTTCAGATCATCAATTTCATATTCAGAGCAAAACCCTTCCTCCAGCCAGCTATCAAAAGCTGGATTGGTCTTTCGCTCCTCGGTGATTAGCGTCTCGATCCGGTCATGATCTCTTAAGTCTCCGAGAATATTGATCAATTCATACATCTCGGCAGCCGGAGGATAGTCCGCTCCATTTTTCTTTAACGCGATTTTGGCAACCCATTCGCGCAGACGTGGATCATTCAGATATTTCGATGAAGAAATCAAAATAGAAGAATCGGTTCCAAGCAGCTCTATACCGCGAGCGAGATAAGGTGTGTCATCCATCTTAGGGCCTCCTGAATGCGGACCATGATAGTCCCGTCATTACGCAAACTTGTTGTTTTGACTTTATCAAATGACATAATGCGAAATTTGAGTTGACATTTGTTACGATATTTGGAACGACCTTGGCAATAGTAAACATTGCGCAGGCGCGCGAAACGGGGAGGATTAGTATAATGACGAAAAACGGATTCGGAAAAACTCTATTGGCCGGGGCGGCGCTGGGTGCGTTATATTCACCCGCTTATGCTCAGGATGCGGATGGCGCTGAAGATAATGTCATTATCGTTACGGCCAACAAAAGAGAGCAAAACCTTCAGGAAACGCCGATAGCAATATCTACGCTTTCGAGCGAAGCCATTGAATTGCAGGGCATTAGCGAAACACGCGATTTAAGCGGGCTGGCACCGAATGTTTCGGTCAATGGCGGCACCACCAATGCGACAGCATCGGTCATTACAATTCGCGGCATTCCAACCAATGCAGATGAAACTCAGGGTTTTGATTCGCCAATCGGACTCTATCTGGATGGCGTTTATCTGGCGCGTTCGTCGGCCTCTTCGTTCGAGGTGGCAGACATTGAACGAATAGAGGTGCTGCGCGGTCCGCAAGGAACGTTATTTGGACGCAACACGACCGGCGGTGCAGTGAACTTTATCACAAAGGCTCCTAGTGAAGAAGCCAGTGCAAAAGTGAAACTGGGCTATGGCAATTACAATCAGCAACAAGCCCGGATCATTTTGAACAGTGGTACTGTTTTCGGTTCTGGCCGTTTTTCTTTGGGATATTTGTATAAGAAGCGGAACGGTGTCGTCGACAATATTTTGCAGCCGAACAGCCGCCTCGATCCTGGTGGGAACGAGACGCACGGGGCAAGATTGGCATTTGAAATAGATATTACCGACAATCTTAAACTAACGAACATCGCCGATTGGACCAGAATCGACGGCGTTCCGCACGCGAATCAGCTATCTGGAGTAGGTGATGGCGTATTCCGTCCCAATGTAAATATTGATGGAAATGTTTTTGCGCAGGTGCAACCGGCAAATGTAGGCGGATATTTGGCCAATGCGACCGCGTTGGAGCCACAATGCGGTGCACCGCTGGCGAGTGTGCAGCGCGCACGACTTGATTCAATTTGTTTGGAAAATGCAGGGCTGTCTACCGATACTGTTCGCGGCAACATGACGCGTTTGGAACTCGACCTGGATACCGTAACCGTACGCTCCACCACCGCATTTCGTGGTTGGAACAATACGATCCGGGGCAGTGATCTTGATGGTTTGGGCACAATTTCCGGCCCTGCTTTTGACCAAGCAACTACGTTTAACGGCCTACCGGCATCGATCACAGGCTTTCTCGTTCCGCCATTTAGCGGCGCTATGAATCCAACCGCGCTGTTTTTACAGAGCCAAGCCGTTCCCACGACGACACAGCCATTGTTCCAGGCGGAAAATGACCGGGAACAAAGTCAGTTCAGTCAGGAAATCGAAATTGTTGGCGGCACTGGTACAAGCTTTGAATGGGTGCTCGGCGGATTTTACTTTCGCGAAACCGGTTCTGAGCTAAATCCGCAAACATTCGGCTTCATCCTGGATACTAACCAAGCGGTATTTAGCGATGCCAATTTTGGTCCGGCCTTTGGAGCCGGTTTGCGGGCCGCGAATACCGCAAACGGAACGCAGTTCCGCTCCGTGGTTCAAGCCTCGACTTTGGGATATAGCGTGAGGGGAGAATCCTACGCAATTTACGGTCAAGGTACGTACCGTCCCGGCGGCGAAGACGGACCTTTGGGCATCACGCTCGGCCTTCGCTATTCGTGGGATGAAAAAGAGATGGCAGTCTCTCAAAATGGTGCGGTCCCATTTGCCACACCAGAGGAACTCGCACTGAACTCCGGCTCAGTGAATTTTAGCGAGCCAACGGGTCATTTCACAATAGATTATCGCGCGAATGATGATGTCAATCTCTATGCGCGGGCAGCAAGAGGGTATCGCTCCGGCGGTTTCAATGCGCGCCAATCGACCAGCGTTGCCAACAATGTCGGCTTGATCCCGTTTAATGAGGAAAAAATTACCTCCTTTGAACTTGGTGCCAAGACACAGTTGATTCCCGGCCTGACTTTGAACGGAGCAGTGTTCTACAATATCTATGATGACCAACAGGCAACCGTTCCCATTCCAATTGTTGGCGGCGGTAGCTTTGGTACACAGATTGTAAATGCCGGTGAGACGAACTATATTGGTGTCGAATTGGAGGCGCGTTGGCAGATTACCGATGCCTTCTCAATCGATGGTTCATTTGGCTATGTAAATGCTGATACCCAAGAATTCCCGTCAGTTGATGTGAACGGGGTGACGCAAAATATTGCTTCGGCATTTATCCCCGGAAACTCTCCATCAACGACCGCAAACGGGGGAATAACCTATAGCGCGCCGATTGGGAATGGCGACACCCGCTTAACCGCTCGTGTGGGTGCCAGCCATGTTTCATCAGTCATCTTTTTTGGCAACCCTCTGACCTCACCATTCCAACAGGAAACCAGAGGCGGAGCGCGCACTTTGGTTGATGCACAGTTGCGATTGGATGATATCAATCTGGGCGGAGCGGAATTCTCGCTGCAGCTTTGGGGCAAAAATATTCTTGATAAAGCATATGTCTCACGCGGCATTGACTTTGGACAGCTCGGCTTTGGATCGGTCATTTACGGTGATCCGGCAACATATGGTGTTAGTTTAGAAATAGAATTTTGATCATCCTCCCATTTGATCAAATGAAAAGGCCGGAAAGTGACAAGCTCTCCGGCCTTTTTTTATAGAAGCTAGGCAGCGGTGGCACCGCCATCGACGACCAACGGGTGACCAGTAACAAAACTGGCCTGATCGGAGCACATCCAGACGATCGCGCTGGCGATTTCCTCTGGTTGACCCAATCGCTTCATCGGTGTCATCCCCTCCATTGTCGTCCTAATCTCTGGATTCTGTGAAACTATGTCCGTCATCGGCGTTTCAATGACGCCAGGGCAGATGCAATTGACGCGAATACCAGATTCTGCCCACCTAAGAGCGGCGTGACGCGTAAGCCCGACCACACCATGTTTGCCCGCTGTATAAGCAGCTTGCATAGGGTTGCCGACCAGCCCCATAATTGATGACGTATTGACGATTGCCCCGCCACCGGTGGTCAGCATAGCCTCAACCTCTGCCTTCATACACAGCATGACACCGGTCAGGTTGACGCTTAGGCTTTGGTCCCAAACATCCTGTTCATATTCATCTTTCTGGATGTCATTTATGCCTGCATTATTGGCTGCGAAATTCAGCTGACCATATTCGGAGACAGCTCGGGCAATCAGCGCCTTTACATCGACCTCATCGGCAACATTGCATCGTTGAAAAATAGCTTTGCCGCCTTGATCGGTGATGAGTTTGGCGGTCTCTTCTCCTTTTTCCTCTTGCACGTCAGATACCACAACCGATGCTTCGGATTGTGCAAATGCAAGCGCGGTAGCGCGGCCAATGCCGCCACTGGCTCCCGTTACGATTGCTACTTTTCCGTCCATTCCATAATTCATGACTTTCCCCCCAAATGCCGATAGTTATTGATTGCAATCTTATTTGCCAAAGGCACCGCGCAATGCATCCGCCGCCGCGGACACCGCTTCATCAGCCAAGGGGACCAATCCGAACAGACTGGCAAATCCGTGTATCGCTCCTGGATAGCTGTGCAATGTTACATTGGTACCTGCCTCTTCCAAGGATGCGGCATAGGCGATGCCTTCATCGCGCAGTGGATCATTGCCGGCAATGATGATTGTCGCTGACGCTACGCCTGGTGCAATCGATGCGGCAGCCGGTGACGCGCGCGGGTCGTTGCGCAATGCCCCCGGCGCATATTGATCCCAATACCAGCGCATCTGTGCGGCAGATAGAAACCCCGGATGATCGTCATCAAATGACGGGGCTGAACAACCGCTATCGACGGCGGGATAGAATAATAGCTGGTGAGTGACGGCAGCATCCCCTGCAGCAGCCTGTGCTAATGCGGCGGCCAAGTTACCGCCAGCACTGTCGCCCGCCAAAGCAATTCGGTGTACATCTATGCCAAGCGTCTTTTGCTGTTTCTTTAGCCAATGAAAGGACAATAAAGCGTCCTCCCAAGCGGCTGGAAACGGGTGTTCTGGTGCCAGACGATAGTCCACCGAAACAACCGCGCAATTGGCTTTAACCGCGAGAATGGCCGAAAGCCTATCATGGGTATCCAGCGTCCCGTGCACCCAGCCGCCGCCGTGGAAGAACAGAACCACGGGCAGTATCTCACCCGGTGCGGGGTGATAGAACCGGGCGGGCAGAACAGTATCTTGTTCCTCAATCGATATGTCGCGCCGATCCGCTATTTCTATCGGCGGTGCGGGGATTGACGTATCCAGCATGGCGCGCAAGGATGTTGCATCAAGCGGGTCGGGCAGCTGAAAGCCGCCCTCGATCATTGCCTGGAGCATGGCTTGTATAGGAGGATCGATCATAGAATGTGGGCTTCCTCTGTTGGCGAAAAGGGTAGGGGGTCAGCTTCTCAAAAAACCTTCATAGTCATTTTTTACAGCACCTTCACACAGTGCGCGATATCTTGGGAAACCGCCGACATAGATCATGAAGCCGCCTTTTTTCCCGTCTATATTCTTACCATTATACCAGCTGTCCGCGAGATCGTAGACGGTATGGGAGGCCGCGCCATTGACTTCGGCTGCCCAGCTCTGTTCGGCTGCTTCCGTCGTATCGATCCGGGCATAGCCATCATTTTCAAGATCACCAATAACACCTGCGACAAAATCAACCTGCCACTCGCCCGAGGTGATCATTTGCGCCAGAGCTCCGGGTGAAAGCGGCCCGTGGATCATGAAAAGATTGGGAAAACCTGCCACCATGAATCCATAAGCGGTGGTAGGGCCGTCCCGCCATTTGTCTCTCAGGTTGATCCCGTTCGCACCCTGAATATCGATACGGTTAAGCGCGCCCGTTAGCGCGTCAAACCCGGTTGCCGTGACGATTACATCCAGATCATGGGAGGCGTCAGTCGTTTTAAGTCCCGTCTCGGTAAACGCAGTGATGGGTGCATCTTTTACATCCACTAGCGATACATTGTCGCGATTATACATCTCATAATATCCGTTATCGATGCACAGTCTTTTGGCGCCTATCGGATAGTCCTTCGGGCACAATTTTTCGGCCGTTTCCGGGTCATCCACGATATCGCGGATCTTGCCGCGCGCAAATTCGCTGACCACATCATTCGCATTGCGATTGGTCATTACATCGGTAAAAGCGACCATCAATTGAAAGGCGCTCTTGGAAGCCCAACCAGCTTCAAGGATTGCGGTTTGTTCCTCGGGCGTGCATTCGCCAGCAGCTTTGGTGGGATATTCAATCAGGGACACGCCGTACGTGTTGAGTATTTGTGCCCGTCTCTCGCTGTAATTTTCCTTCCATTCTCGCTCATGTTCCTCGTCCAGAGGGCGGTTGCCCGACGGCATGCTGAACGCTGGTGTCCGCTGAAAGACCGTCAGATGTTTACTGCGTTCGGCCAGGATCGGGGCCGCTTGAATACTGGTCGAACCCGTGCCGATGATACCCACGCGTTTATCTTTCAGGTCCAGCGGCTCGTCTGGCCATTGGGTCGTGTGATAAATCTCGCCGGTATATGCGTCCCGGCCCGGCCAATCCGGCATATTCGGCGCAGAAAGCGCTCCTGTGGCGGCGATGATATATTTGCAGATGACATGGTCACCATTTTCAGAATGCACATGCCAGCGATTGGTGTCAGCATCAAACCGCAGTGATTTTACCGCGTTCGAGAGCCGAATATCTTTGCGCAGATCAAACCGATCGGCGACATGGTTTGCGTACCGCTCCAGATCAGGCTGTGCGGAGAAATATTCTGGCCATTTCCATTCCTGCTGAAGCTCCTCGTCAAAGCTGTAGGAATATTCCACGCTCTCGATATCGACACGCGCCCCGGGGTAGCGATTCCAGTACCAGGTGCCACCCACACCGTCGCCTGCCTCAAAGCACACAATTTTATATTTTTCGCGAAATTTATGGACCGCATATAGTCCCGAGAACCCGGCTCCGATGATGGCGATATCTAACTCTTCTGCACGTTCCGCCATTTTACTGTCCATCGCCGCTGGTGAAGTCAAAGCTGACCGGAGGCGTTCGTCCCAAAATCATTTCGGTTCGCTCTTGTAGAGCAGTATCCAATATTTCCGGTTGCGGAATGATCCAGTATTCGCCGCGATCAATCGCTGCAAAGACCAGCGGAGCAAACTCGTCAGGCGTCATGCCGTGCGCGTCATTCATCCCGCGCATCACGGTCATAAATTCTGCGGTTTGCGTTGGCGCCTTTTCATCCATAATTGCACTTTTCACAGGACCGGGTGCGAGCAGTGAAACCTGAACTTTGCTGTCCATCGCGGCCAGTTCGCCTGCCATGGCCTCGGTGATCGCGACAATCGCGAATTTGGTCGCCGAATACGGTGCCATAAACGTCGATGTCAGAAACCCTCCCACGGAGGATGTGTTGACAATTCGCGCCGGGCGGTCCGCCGCGATTAGGCGTGGGACAAAAGCACGCATGACATTCACGGTGCCGCCAATGTTAATGTCGATCGAACGTTGCCAGGTTGCAGCATCGATTTCCCAACTCAAACCGCTGGAGAGAACGCCTGCATTGTTGAACAAAAGATCGATTTCACCGAACTTGTCGAAAGCCGCATCAGCGAGAGACTGGACCTGCGTTTCATCTCGTACATCGGTTGGAACGGCGATAACTTCGGCTGAAAGGCAATCTGCCACTTCTGTCAGCGCAGCGTCATCCCAATCCGCCAATATGAGTTGCATACCAAGTGATGCCGCATGGCGGGCTAGTCCCGCGCCAATGCCGCTTGCTGCGCCCGTGATGACTGCAACGGTCATACTCGGTTCTCCTTATCTGCATTCGCGCCATCTTCGCCAAGCACGTTTTCGTCCAGACGGATTTCCTTGCGAGCCATTGCTTCCCACATAAACGGGAAACCCAGATCGTCGGACATTTGAGCTACTTTCAGCGTTTCGGGGTCGGTAACTGGCCGTCCCTCGCCCAACGTCTCAACCTGCCACGCTAACCGGCAGCGGTGTTCCAAGGTGATCGCACGCAAATGCGCCTGCCGAATATCCTTAGCGACAACAAACACACCGTGATTTTTTAGAATCGCCCATTTCGCATCGCCCAATGCCGCAGCGGCGGCCTCTGCTTCCGAAGCGCCATCAACCGTTCCGGCATATTCATCATAGAATACCGGATCACCCTCGACCTGTCCTGACGTCTGGTCATAGATTGGCGGCACCCGTCCAGAACCAGACCAGACCAATCCCCAACGCGGATGATTGTGGATGACGACTTTCAAGTCATGGCGGCGCTTATGAACCTCCATATGGAGTCCAATAGCCGGAGTAACATTCCAGTCTCCCTCAACCACTGCGCCTTCGGCATTGACACGAATGATATCATCGGCGGTCAATTCATCCCAAGCTAACTCCCATGGATTGACCAGAAAGCTGCCGTCTGGTTGCGCTAACGTTACATGCCCTGCGACATGATCGTCATATCCTTCCCGGTGAAGTGCACGGCACAACAGCGCCAATTCTTGATGCGGCGTCAGTTCCGGAATCAGCGGATATCGGCCTGGCCGCGGCGCAAGTTTTTCAAGCATGGGATTGCTTCTTTTTGGAACCTTCATTTTGATATTCCTCTCAGGAATCGAGTTCTGCCGCCAATGCCGACGGGATGGGTACCGGGAAACGCAACAGCATTTGGGCCATGCCCTTTGCTGCAGGATCAAGCTGCGTGCTTGCATTGATTCCGCCGGTAAGCGCGTCATGAATGACGAAATTGAGCGCATGAAGGCCAGGTACATCATAACCATCAACGCGGGGAACTTCTCCATCTGGCCCCAAATGACGATACCATTTGCCGACTGCTTCCGGTGTTAGTGCGGCTTTCAGGTAAGGCAGATATTCCGGTTTGCGCGCAATGACTGCGACATTGAACAAATGCCCCTTGTCGCCGCTGCGCGCCCAGGCGAGTTGGACCAAATCAACGCTCACATCACCTGCCTCCGTCGGTATGACCGCAATCAATTCGGCGGGTTCGGCGTTGGATGCAGGTACGCCTTTGGCCACTGGCAGCTCATGCGTCACGCCATTGATGGTCATTGTGGGTGTGATGCCTTGTTTGCCGAGGAGGAACAAAAACACGCCCGTCATCGGCAGGACGGTCGTTCCCAAATTGATCGACGTGCCCACCGACATTCCGGAAATTCCTGCCCATTGCTCCCGGGCAAATATACCTGCACCTTCTTGATCGGGGTGATCGACGACCAGCTTCGATATCACTTCGCGCGTTCCCACAGGATTGGCATGGGCGCCAAAACTGGCCTCGCCGCCGATCAATATATTGTCGGTCATCGTAAAATCGGGCAGGTTGCGTGCGCGCAACAATTTCCGCGCGCGGGCAAATAAAGCCTCCGCTTGGCGAGTGGCCTTTTCAGCGGCGTCCTCTCCGATAATCGGTTGATAGGCAACCGAGCGCCAACCGCCGTCAAACGTGATGCAGGCTTTGTAGGTGTCTGTCGGCGCGCGACCTTTTGCTCCGGTTACCCGCACATGATTGTCGGCCATTTGCTCCAGCCTTACCTGGCTGAAATCACAACGCACATCGGCTACTATATAGTCAGCAGGATCGCTCACTTCATATAAGATTTGCTCGGCAACCGTTCCGATAGATACAAGCCCGCCGGTGCCTTCGGGCTTGGTAATCACGATGCTGCCATCGGCATGGCATTCACCGATTGGATAGCCAATATTCGCCCAATCAGGCACATCGCGCCAATCGGTAAATGTCCCACCAGAAACTTGCGCGCCGCATTCCAGCAAATGCCCCGCCAGCGTTCCGGCGGATAACAAATCCAGATCATCTTCGCCCCAGCCAAATTCGTGGATCAGCGGTCCAAGCACCACTGCGCTATCGACAACGCGTCCTGTGATGACGATGTCTGCGCCCTCGGCCAGCGCAGCGGCGATGGGAAATGCGCCCAGATAGGCATTGGCGCTCACCACATTATCGGGAAATGGTGTGTCGACGAACATATCGCGAAGTCCCGCGCCGCGCAGTTCCTCGACCTTATCACGCAGATCGTCGCCTTCAACATAAGCCACATTGAGCGACAGCCCCTCTTCTTGGATCATTTGCTCAAGTGCAGCGGCCAAGCCGGACGGGTTAACACCGCCCGCATTGGCGACAACTTTCAAACCTTGCGACGCGATTTCGTGAAGGTGCGGCCCGACATGCACCGTAAGAAAATCCGTGCCATATCCCGCGTTCGGGTCCGCCGCTTGCATCCGGCCAAAGATACCCATTGATCCTTCGGCAAGATAATCGAAAATCAAATAATCAAGCCGTCCCCCTTCTAGCAATTGCGGAACAGAAAGCGCAGTGTCGGAAAAAGACGCTGTCGCGCCGCCAATCCGTATTATTTTTTGATCGCCGGTTGCTGTGCCCATGCGCTATCCTCCCTCTGGTTCTTATGAGATCAATATAGCCCAAAGACTTGTTATTAACTGTAACTAAAGTTACAATTGGAAAATGAGAAGCGACGAGCCAAATCTGGCGCTGGAAGTTTTGCGAAACGCCATCTGGTTGAAGGGATATCCGGATTCTCTTGCTGATAGCTTGGCCGCGGAAGGGCGTTTGGTGCATCTAAATGCCGGCGAATGGGCACAGGCACAGGGTGACAATCGAAATGGGCTGTCTGTGGTTATTGACGGCTTGCTGCACACATATTGTACGGCGCCCGGCGACCGCGATGTGATGATCTGGTTTGCCGAACCCGGATCAATCCTTGGACATGCCACGCGCCATGGTGGCGGTCCGCGGCTCGTCACCGCTGTATGTGCGAAGCCGAGTATATTGCTGGAAATTTCGGAAAAGGCGTTGGACCGTGTCTCGGAACGTGCCCCTGAAATCTGGCGGGCAATAGCCGCCTTTACCTATGAGGACCTGCGCAACGCGCTGCGGATGGCGGCGGAGGTTATCTCCCTGCGCCCGCGCGAACGGATCGCAGCTCGCCTCTTGGCAATTGCTGGAGATGGCAAAATCGATAAAGTGCCCGTTCTTAGAATCAGTCAGGAATTGCTCGGTGAGATGATGGGTGTCACCCGCAAAACGGTGAATCTTCACCTTTCCGCTTTTGAACAAGAGGGTTTGATCCGAGTGGGCTATGGACGGGTCGAGCTATGTGACTTGAACGGATTGCGATTGATAGCACACGGATAAATCGCAATATTCATTCACGATGCGGCGCTGCGCCTTGCGCCAATTTCAATCGCGTCCAAAGATTCATGTTAATGACGATCGCGGCCAATTCAGCAATTTGCTGTTCCGAAAAATGATCTGTGGCGGCTACATGATATGCCTCAAAGCCGGCCTGCGTGCCATCGGTCAGAGCATCACAATATGCGAAAGCAGCTTTTTCTGCATCGCTGTATAGCGCGCTTTCCCACAACGCCCCCAAACCATCAATCCGGGCGGCCTCGATACCGATGTCTCTCGCGGTCTTGCTATGCAGGATTATGCAATGGGAACAGTTGTTGATTTGCGCCACGCGCAGCCTCGAACAACGCGCGCTCCTCTCAATATAATTTCGGGAATTTCAAACTCTAAGTGCTAATTCCACCCGAACGATGCGGAGAACTTATCAAGCTTCTTGAAAGCAATTGTATTGGCCGAGCCAAAGATAGAGATGAAGAATATATCTCTGGACAGGCTTATGCCATCAATAGGTTTTAGAATAATGCCAGGAGCAACGACGGAATGCTCCGGAAGCGTGCAGACGCCGTGGCCGCTCGCAACGAAATGCTGAATCCAGTCTTCGCGGTCGGATTGCATTGCTACATCAAATTTCAATCCACGTTCCTCCATCATAAGAGCGAAGCTCATGCGGAATTCACAATTGATCCGGTCAAAATAGGGAAGGGCAATCAGGTCTTCCAATTTGAGCGAGTCTTGCTCCGCCAAAGGATGATTGCCCGGAATAGCTGCGAGAAGACGTTCTTCGAATAAATTTTGCATCTTTATCTTGTGGTTCTCACGTCCCATTGTCGCGCAAAAACAACAATCAAGAGCGCCTGATAGAATAAGATCATAGGCACTATCCTGGCTGACCGGGTGCAAAATAATCTTGATATTCGGGTTGGCCTGTTTGAACGCCATCAGAAAAGACGTGAACTTTTGTGGGCCAAGAGAGTCGGCAATGCCGACGTTAATTTGAGCATATTCCTCATTGAGATGTTCAAATGCCAGCTGTTTCGCACGGCTTTCGCTTTCAGATATTTTCAGCATTTCCTTGTGGATATTTTTGCCAAGGTCGGTCAGCCGGGTGTTCTTGCCGTCACGGAAAATCAGAGTGCCGCCAAATTCTTCTTCCATTTTTTGCACTGCTTTGGAGAGGGCAGGTTGCGTAATACCAATTTGTGCCGACGCTTCGGTAAAATTGAGCGTGTCAGCCAGAGTCAAAAAATATCTGATTTGCTTGAGTTCCATCTGCACCCCTCCCTCAGCGGCACATTAGTCAATAGCACTAGATATCCATAGAGCAATTTCCCGAACAAATCGCGCTATGAATGGGTAAATTCTATTGATTAGGCTATTGTGAACGAACGAAATCTGTTCCCAGGGTTTTGGCAACCCGCACCTTCACCGATAGGTGCTGCTGCTGCCGTTGGCTTATAAGGCGGTGCATGGTGGCTATAATTGAAGTAGCCCCAATTTCGAGACCCATCAAATCCGGTGGAATCCTTCACTGCTACGTCCATACCGTTAACCGCGCCGGGAAAGAAACCGCGGCCTGAAGCCTCGTTGCGAGAGCCGTCAGGATAATCACCTCCGGCGTCGTCGACGAGCTGCAGTTCCTTAAGCATCATGGTGCCTTCAGGCCATTCGTCCGTTGCCCGATAGGCATTAAAGGCACCGTACTGGGTATAAACGGTATGAAATTCCGGAAATCCTGCCTCTCCGTTGTTTAGTGAATTCGGCGTCAATGGCACGCCAAGGTAAGCCCAATCTTCCCTGAAATTCTGTGACCGTACCAACTCGCCCGATTGGTTAAATTCCGGAAGAATTTTGAGTCCGGCTTGGTCTCCAACCTCACTGCTATCGCTACCGCTATTTTGGGTTGGATCATCAGACGGCGTGCAGGCGCTCAGCGCAAATATGCTTGCCGATAATATTCCAATAGCCTTGATTTTTGAGTGTCTGATCATTGTTGCTATCCCCATCTTTTCACTTTGCAAGGAAGCCTCAAACGGTAACGGCTATCGCCAAGTACTGCACGACTCTCTATCGGTGGATTTTGAGATATATTCAGTGTTTTGACCACTTATAGTAGTCATTCCACACAGGAATGGATGGCATGAGAACACCAGAAAACCAAGAAATCTGGTCAGTGGAGCGGGTATATGCAAAATTGACCACATTGCCGCCCGGTTACAGCGAAGGTTGGTATCAAGGCCGCCGGTATAGGTTATCACTGCGATCTCTCGCCGACGGAAAAATCAATAGCTTCCAAGCTACCGAGCTGGGCGGTAATGGTTACATAAGCTTGAACTTCTATCGGCTGAGCAGTGGTAACTATGTTTTGAAACCTTGCGAAATGCCGGCGCAGAAAGTTATCGATTTCATTGCTGGCGTGGAGCCGGTTGGCATGGTTTCGGGGCAGGAAATTCCCGCCCCGGTTTAGAAATGTTGGTTGACAATTTACGTCTAGCTTGCCTCAGCTTCTACATGGCGCGGAATGGTCCACCCTTCACGCGGAAAGTGGCAAGTATAACCGTGTGGGATGCGTTCCAGATAGTCCTGATGCTCCGGTTCAGCTTCCCAGAATTCAGAAGCTTCTTCGACTTGCGTCGATATAGGTTCAGGCCAGATACCCGATGCATTACCGTCGGCTATCGTATCTTCGGCCACCTTCTTTTGCTCTTCGGAGGTGTAGAAGATCGCTGACCGATAAGAACTGCCGACATCGTTGCCCTGACGGTTTTCTGTTGTTGGATCGTGAATCTGAAAAAATAGCTGCAATATATCTCGAAACGAAGTCTCGCTTTGGTCGAACTCAATCTCGATTGCCTCCGCATGACCCGCATGATT
>CALKXX010000080.1 GCA_938003725.1 uncultured Sphingomonadaceae bacterium
GGCGACATCCTGTTGCGGGTCGCCAAATACGCGCTTTAGCTGTCTGGCGGTCTTCCCCATCACGATATCCAATCCCTGAACATTGTTGAGCGGAGAAGCATTGACCGTCGGGGGGGACGGGGCCGTCGTGGCGCCAGAGGATACGCAGGCCGTCAGGGTAGGAACGATCAAAAGAACAAGAAACTTGTACTGCATCAGATTTTATCCAATTCCTATTCGACCATAGAGCGGTGACGATGCACCAGATGCGTAGCCATAGCTGCTCCCAATATCGGCGCAAGAAAATTGATAAAGGGAATTGCGAGCAGAAGTGCGGTGACTAGGCCGAGACCAAATCGTTGAACCTTGCGCAATTCCCACTCACTGCCAATTTCGTCGCCACCCTGACCGCCGCTCCCAATATGCCGCGCCGCGACCATGTCCTGTAAATCGCGCCCAATCAGAATCGCATTCACGCCGAAAAATGCAATTGCAGTCCCGACACCGGTGACGATCAATCCAACATATATGGGTGCTGCTAAGATATTATAGCCAAGCGCACGAAGGGCAGAACGCAGCCCCATTTTCAGGCCCAGAACATAGCTTGCAGATTTTCCCGTTTCGGCGTGCGCCGGATAGTGGCGCGCCTCCACGGCATCAACGACATCGTCGGAAAATATGTTAATGACAAACATCGCGACGATACGAAATAACAGGATCGAGGCTATCGCTGCGATGACAGCGGCTGCGGTTGCGGCAGCAAAACCGCCATCATTCCAACTGGACAAAGAAAACAGCCAAGTGAGCAAATAATATAACCCAGCACCCAAACCAGCCAAAAGCAGCAAAGAGATCAGAAACATCTTTACCAAGAGTAATATAATCCGCCGATCCGAAAATTGGCCAATGGATAGAAACAACGCGTCGATCATATTCTGCCCTTCACATGAAACTGGCGGTCCGGTCAATTCTGCTTGATGATACAGGGCGAGACCTCTAACGGACGGCGCTTGAACCACGGTCATCAAAGGACATATTATGACAACTGACGCTCGTTATGACATTGTTGCCATCGGCAATGCGATTGTGGACGTAATTGCGCAAGCTGACGATGTGTTTCTCGACGAAGAGCAATTGGTCAAAGGAAGCATGGCCTTGATCGATGCTCAGCGGGCGCAGGAACTCTATCGCGATATGGGGCCTGCTCGGGAAATCAGCGGCGGTTCTGGTGCAAACACATTGGCCGGGGCATCGACCCTGGGACAGCAATGTGCGCTTATTGCTCAGGTGGCGGATGACCAGCTTGGTGAGGTTTTTGCACATGATATCCGCGCGACGGGAATTGATTTTGATGTGCCGCCATTGGGCAAGGAGCCGCCGACAGCGCGCTGCCTGATCTTTGTGACGCCTGATGCGCAGCGCACGATGAATACCTTTCTGGGCGCGTCACAGTTCTTGCCGGCCACAGCGGTGCACGCCGATCTTATTGCCAGTGGTGCGATCCTTTATCTTGAGGGCTATTTGTGGGACGCCGACGAGCCAAAGGCAGCAATGGCGCTAGGGATTGATATAGCCCGCCGAAATGGCCGCAAGGTTGCCTTCACTTTGTCCGACGGATTTTGCGTTGATCGCCACCGCGACGAATTTGCCGACCTGATCAAGAGCGGGAAAATTGACATATTATTCTCGAACGAAGATGAAATAATGTCACTGGCGCAAATCAAAGATTTTGATGCTGCGGTCGATCAGACGGCAGCGCAGGTTGAGACGTTGGTTGTCACGCGCGGCGAAAATGGTGCCATTGCCTTACAGAACGGCACACGGTTTGAGGTTGGCGCAGAACCGGTTGACAAGATTGTCGATACCACCGGCGCCGGTGATTTGTTCGCCGCCGGATTCCTCAGCGGCTATGGCGAAGATCGGTCCATGGAAGATTGTCTGACCATTGGTGCAGTTGCCGCAGCTGAAGTGATATCACATTATGGGGCAAGGCCAGAGGCGGACCTGAAGGCGCTGGTTAAACAGCGACTGGGATAGGCCGGATCAACTGGTCTTTTTAAACAATTTACGGTCTTCGGGGCCAAAACCCCATTTCCATATTACCCAGCCATAGCTGCCCAAAATCATCGGGATCCCGATGATCAGCTCTGCCCATTCCGGCAGATAGGTCGCTAGATATCCAATCGCTGTTGCCACAATAACCGCAAGAACAAGCGTCCAGCGCCATCCATTAACCGGCGCCTTGAGCAGTTTTGACAAGAAGATGGCTTTCACAACGGAGGCATAGGCCAGCGCGACCATGAGAGCAGCGGCAACGGCGGCTGCTTGAAACAGAGGGCTTAAATCCATCCGCATTGCAATCTGGATAAAGGTAACACTGAGCGCGGCTTGTAACAACAGCATCGATAAGGAGATCAGCAGATTTCGGTGCCGCGCGATATAGACCAGTGCCGCTTCGCTAACCACTGCGGTGGCGGCAACCGCTTCCGCCGCCAATAGGAGAGCCAGCGCACCGGTGCCGCCGACAAAGTTGGGACCGACAAGTCCCATGACCGCCTCACCGGGAATGGCGAGCGCCAGCGCGATACCGACCTGGGCCGCGATGATCCAGAAGCCAACCTGGCTCACTTGCTGTGCGATGGCCTTCATGTTTCCCGCCTCCAGATTGCGGGTAATGACCGGACCCAATATGGGGTCGAAGCTGGTTTTGAGCTTTTGCGGCAGGCTAGCGACTTGCTGGGCAATATAGTAGATGCCGACAATGGCCGGCGACGCAAATAGCCCCAATATGGCTAGATCCAAACGCCGCGAGCCCCATTCCGCTGCATCAGCGGCGGCCAGCGGCATGTTTCGCCGCGCCATTGCCGCAATTTTTAGGGGCCTTGGCCGCCAGCCATGGGGCAAGCCATAGCTTTTTAACAGCGGCCACAACGCGGCGATCAACGCTGCAATCATCGACACGACATAGGCTAGAATAAGGCCGTCTCTAAGCGAATAGAAGGGCATTATCGGCAAGGCGAACAGGACCGCGGCGAGGCTGATCGTCCAAGGTTCGACAATTGACCGGGCCCGCACCGTGGAGGCAATATCATAGCGATAGGCGAGCGCCGCGAGCGCAATATCAGCGCCCGCGATCGTGAAGATCACAATCGGCAAAAATCGATCAAGGCCGTTGATTTCGCTGTTTGGGAACATAATTTGCGGAAAGGCGATCAATATCGAAGCGGCAACGGTCGATGCAAACAGGCTAACCAACAGGCCATCCCAAACCACGTGAACATGCGGACGGCTGGTCCGGCTAAGCTGTTCCGCTAACCCCCGCTTTAGGCCCAATGTGGCGAGTTGCGCTGCAAATTCGACGATCAAAATCGCGTAGGCGAACCGCCCCAGTGCTTCTGCGCCATACATCCGCCCGGCAACGAATAGAAAGGGCAGGCGCGCGGCAAGGCGTAACAGAAAACCGAAGACGTTTGTCCGGCCACCTTTGGCCAGCTTGGCAATATCTTCCTGATCATCATCCAGCTTGGGATTTTCATCCGCTGACGGTCGTGGCGGTGATGGTTCTGGCGGCGATGAATTTGGAACAACCGGGCCCGATGTGTCAGGACTGCTCAAAGGGGTTTCTCCGGTTGGCCAAAATTGCGCAAGTCATAACTAGACCAGACTATCCGCCTTGTCATCCTTACCTGATGAATGGCGATTTAACCACGCTCCTGAACAAGCGGGCGGTTCATCAATTGAGTGACCACCGTTTTTGGATCGGTTTTTCCGGCCAGCAAGGCGCATACGGCATCTACTATGGGCAACTCCACTCCCCGGACCTTCGCGTCCATCTGTAAAACTGGAGCTGTGGCGGCGCCCTCTGCGACGGTTGTGCGATCAGATAATAGTTTTTCGGCAGACTGCCCTTCGCCCAATCCCTTGCCCAGTGAAAAGTTTCTAGAGCTGGTGGAAGAGCAGGTGAGCACCAGATCGCCCAGACCGCAAAGCCCGGACAGGGTTTCCGCTTTCGCTCCGCGCGCTGCGCCATAGCGGAGCATTTCCGCAAAGCCCCGACCGATTAGTGAAGCACGTGCATTTTGACCTAGGCCAGCACCTTCCGCCACCCCGCACCCGATAGCGAGCACGTTCTTGACCGCTCCGCCAATTTCCGCTCCCGCGATATCGTCTGAAAAATACGGCCTGAAACTGGGCTTTGCGATGACCGGATTGAGTGTTTCCCAAAGTTCAGCGCTTTGGCAGGCAAGCGTCAGTGCGGTTGGCAAACCCTGTGCAACCTCATGTGCAAAAGTGGGTCCGGACAGAACAGCCAATGGGCTGTCGGGTCGGATCTCGCACACAACTTCACTCATCAGTAATTGTGTGTTGGCTTCAATGCCCTTGCTGCACAAAATGAAAGTTGCGGAGGTGCGCGGCAACGCGGTCAAGCAGGAACGCAGATGCTGAGCCGGGGTGACGAGCAAAATGACATCGCACTCGGATAATTTCTCGCTACTGCTCGTCGCCCGGATAGACGGGCACAGCTTGTGGCCTGCCAGAAAAATTTTATTTTCATGGCTGTCGTTCACGGCCGATACGACATCTGGTTCCCGGGCCCACAAAATCAATTCATCTTGCCCTTCAGAAAGCACTTGAGCGAGCGCAGTCCCCCATGCACCCGCGCCCATCACGCCTATTTTCGGCTTTGTTCCGCTCATGCCTTCACTCCCGCCCCGCGCGCTTTTGTTGCACCCGGGTCGAGCGGCCAGCGCGGTTTGGCCGTCACATCAAGGCCATCGGTCAGGCCCGCCGCAAACCGTTCAACTCCTGCCCAAGCAATCATCGCCGCGTTGTCCGTGCATAGCCAAAGGGGCGGAGCGGTAAAGGCCATGTCATTATCTGCCGCTACCTGTTCGAGCATCGCCCTGATAGCGCCGTTCGCAGCTACACCTCCGGCGACAACCAGATGTTTGACCGGCTTGGTTTCTAAAAGGGCTTTGTCCAACCGGTCTTTTAGGCAATCGACGGTTGCTTGTTGAAAAGACGCGGCAATATCCACATCGGCAAATTTCCCACTTTCGTGCGCCCGTAAAACTGCGCTTTTCAATCCGGCAAAAGAAAAATGTGGTTCCTTCGACCCTTTTAATGGTCGGGGCAAAGGCACTGCACTGGCATCACCTTTTTTGGCGAGCGCCTCGACTTTTGGGCCGCCGGGATAGCCAAGTCCCAATATCTTGGCGGTTTTGTCAAATGCTTCACCTGCCGCATCATCAATGGTCGTTGCTAGCCGGCGATATTGATTGACGCCTTCGACGCGCAATATCTGACAATGGCCGCCCGATACGAGAAGCAGCAGATATGGGTAACCAAGTTCCGGATTGACCAACCGGGGAGAGAGGGCATGCCCCTCCAGATGATTGACTGCTACCAGCGGTTTGCCGCTTGCCATAGCGAGGGCCTTGCCCGTGACCAATCCCACCATCACCCCGCCGATCAGACCCGGACCAGCGGTTGCGGCAATGGCATCTACATCGTTCAGCCCTAGCTCGGCCTCGTCCAATGCCGCCTGAATGAGCGGTGTCAAAATTTCTGCATGCGCGCGCGCCGCAATTTCGGGGACCACGCCGCCAAATGGGGCATGCTCCGTTTCTTGCCCCGCCAATTTATGCGACAAAATTTGACGATCAGATGTGACAACCGCTGCCGCAGTTTCATCACAACTTGATTCAATGCCCAAAATGATACTCATTGCTCTAGTAGTTAGAGGGTGGAGCGATTAGAACAAGAGCCATGAGCTCTTCCAGCGATGAAAAAAAACAGATTCGTGCCGGGTTTGATCGCGCGCTGCGCATTGGAACACGCCAATCACCCCTTGCAATGGTACAAGCAAAGATGGCCGCCGATCAGATTTTGTAGGCCCATGGATGGCGGCGGGATCAGGTGGAAATAGTTCCAATGATCGCAACGGGTGACAAGATTACGGACCGCGCCCTCGCGGATGTTGGCGGCAAAGCGTTGTGGACCAAGGAACTGGATCGGGCATTGCTGACCGGCGACATTGATTGTGCGGTGCACAGCATGAAGGATGTCGAAACACTCCGGCCCGATGAACTGGTAATTGCTGCGATGCTGGAACGCGCCGATATACATGACCGGTTGGTGGGTGCCGAAAATATTGACGCGCTGCCCGAATCGGCGATTGTGGGTACCGCTTCGCCGCGCCGGAAGGCTCAGCTACTGCGGCAACGGCCCGATTTGGATATTCGTTTGATCCGCGGAAATGTACAAACCCGTTTGCAGAAGATTGAGGTCGGCGAATTTCAAGCAACTTTGCTTGCTGCAGCCGGATTGGACCGTCTGGAGATGCACGATGTAGGAACAGAGATACCGGATGACATCATGCTCCCCGCGCCTGCTCAGGGGGCGGTCGGTATAGAGTGCCTGCGCGATGACACGGATGTCCGGCGATTACTTCAAGCTGTATCATCGCAGCGTACATATATTGCGGTGACCGCCGAACGGTCGTTTCTGAAGGAACTGACCGGTGACTGCCACAGTCCGATAGCTGCGTCAGCAACGGTCCACAGCTCGGAAATCCTGTTGAGAGCCGAAATCCTTTTGCCGGATGGTAGTGAGAATATCCTGGACCAGACAGAATTTGCGACGGGAGAGGTGAATGCACCGGCTGAACTAGCGCGGCGGATGCTTGGCAAGGCAAGTAAGGATCTCCGCGCCATTTTTGGGAAATGAATTTGCCTATATTGATATTGCGTCCGGCGGACGGTGCGGTGCAAACGATGCGGCGCGCGTCCGCGATGGGACTTGAAACCATCATAGACCCGTTGTTCGAAATCGAACCGGTATCGTGGGAACAGCCTTTGGCCTCAAACTTTGATGCCCTGATGATCACTAGTGCCAACGCGCTAAAATACGCAGGCAACCATATTTTGGACTATCAAAGATTGCCAGTATTGGCGGTAGGCGCAGCGACAGCGACAGCGGCGCGGCAATTGAGCTTTCAGGTGCGTGAGACTGGTAGCGGAGGCGCGCAAGCACTTTTGAATTCTCTAAAGACCGGTCAATACCCTCGAATATTGAGACTGGTTGGGGAAGATCACGTGTCATTGACGGCACCCGATAATTTCATTGACCTTCGCATCGTATATCGGTCAGTCGCTTTGCCAATTGGCTCTAAAGCGCAAGAAGTGCTGGCGGCACCATGCGTTATTCTGCTCCATTCTGTCCGCGCTGCAGCGACACTGGCTCGCGAATGTAAGCGCCTTGAAATCGATCAATCAAAATGCAAGATCGTCACCATATCGGCGCAAACGGCTGAGGCCGCCGGTGCGGGCTGGGCCAGTGTCCACATCGCCGAGGAGCCGACCGACGATGCTTTACTGTCGCTTGCGGGCGGACTATGCCAGCCTCAATCGTAACAAATAGCCAAATTATAGTTTGAGGAACCGGAATGAATCGGGATTATGAAAAGGTCTCCGCGGCGGGCGCGAAAAACAATATGACCCGCAATGTGTTGATCCTGATGATTGTAGCTTTTTTGGGCGGTGTGATTGCAACCGGCTGGATATTGTCGCGCTACAATCCGTTTGAAACGACTGAAGAGACTGTCACCGATACGGCAATTGAAGCCAAACAACCGGGCGCTGCCGACGACCCGGCAGAGGCACTTGCAAAACGCATTGATGCGGATGGCACGGTGTTGCCGGCTCCTGAACCAAAGGTCGGAGAGACGGCCTCTTCGCTGATAACGCAAAAGGGGTCCGCCCTAGATGCGCGTGTAGCCGATCTGGAAGACAGGTTGTCGCGGATCAACGTGCAAGCGCAGGCTGCATCCGGCAATGCCGCACGTGCAGAGGGCTTGCTGATTGCGTTTGCCGCTCGGCGCGCGCTGGATCGCGGATCACCGCTTGGCTATATCGAATCCCAGTTGCGTCTGCGATTTGGCGATGCACAGCCCAAGGCTGTAACTACCATCATTAATGCGTCCAGAGAACCGGTAACGCTTGAGGAACTGGCCGCTGGTCTGGATGATATTGGTCCTACTGTTGCGGCCGGTGCGACCGGGGACGGATTCTGGACCGATATGAAACGTGAAATTTCAGAGCTGTTTGTCATTCGCAAAGAGGGTACGCAGTCTCCTGCTCCGCAAAAGCGACTGGAACGTGCAAAGCGCTATGTTGAAAATGGCAATGTCGATGCGGCAATAGCAGAGATGGAAAAACTGCCCGGCATCACGAACGGCGATGAGGATGCCACGGCATGGATGGAAAAAGCGCGCCGATATAATGAGGCGCGCCGGGCTTTGGATGTGATTGAAACCGCTGCAATCCTGGAGCCTCAGCAACTACGCGCCGCTGATGGTGAACGTGTGGATCAACCATCTCCTCTTGCGCCGAATATTGTCCCGATTCCGGCCCCCTGAATTTAGCTCAGAAAAAGATCGATGAGGTTTGGAGGCACCCTGACAGGTCGCCCCGAAACGCGGTCAACGATCGCCCAGTTGGTGCGGCCCGACACAATGGGTTTTTTCCCCGCTCCCATAAATTCAAAGTTCCGCCAGAAGCGCGCTCCCTTTGGCGGTTCAGATATCCATGTCCGTCCAGTGGCAATATCGCCGAGCGTTATATTGCCTCGATAGTCGATTTCATGACGAGTCACGACCCAGATATATTGATCGATGGCAGATTGCGGTGCGACGGCATTCCAATGCGCGGTCGCCAGTTCCTGAACCCAGCGCACCCAGACTGTGTTATTGACGTGATTCAGTTCGTCAATATCCTCGGTTTGCGCAGTGAATGAAATCTGAAACTCAAACAGTGCCATTCTGCTCCAGTGCTACGCCATGTTCCAGCAGCTTCCGTTTGGCTTGATCAGCATTGCAAAACTGAAATGATTTCATTCCGGTCGATTGTGCACCTTCGACATTTCCAAGAATATCGTCCATAAATATCGTCGCCTCGGCCACTAGCTCGTAGTGCGTGAGCAGATGGCGATAGATATCCGGATCAGGTTTTAGAAGACAGACTTCTGCTGAAATAACTGCGCCGTCAAATAGCGGCCAAAACGCATGATTGGCTTTCAAATGATCGACAATTTCATGAACATTGTCACTCAGTGCATAGATGCCGTAATCTGCTTCCTTCAGTTGCTTCATAAGCTCTAATGTACCGGGTACTGCGTCCTGGCTATCGAGAATATGAAACCATAGTTGGTCGGTTTCATCGCTGGTTAGGCCAAGTTGTTCCCGGTAACGCTGCATGGCTTCCTGAGCGGTGATATGGCCTAGATTTAGTGGCCGCCAGATGCTGTCACCCGGAAAAATTGACCGCACAAAGCTATCCGTCGCACGATCCTTTCCCAATGCCCTTTCCACGATAAGATGTGGATCCCAACGAGTCAGTACATTGCCGATATCAAAAACAACGTTTCGAATGGTCATTCCGTCATTCCCATTTGCCAAAGAATGAACGCATATTC
>CALKXX010000081.1 GCA_938003725.1 uncultured Sphingomonadaceae bacterium
GTTCGGATTACAGCAACAAATTTAACTCTATATACCCATCATTATCCAAAAAATATGATACTGACTTATATCCGTTTTTCATGGATGGATTGATTGGAAGGCCAGACCTTATTCTGGCGGACGGCATTCACCCCAATGAAAAGGGGATTGATTTGATCGTCGAAAAAATCACGCCAAAGGTGGCTGATATTTTGAACAATTGACCATTTTTGGGATATAAAGGAGCAATGGCTGTATTATTTTTCTAATACAGTGCTTGAAATCCTTGAAAAAAGCTGCGTTTGCTTCCATTTATACATAAAGCCTCACATCGGTGATGGGGCGAATGGAGGTTTGATCCTATGGCGACTGAGACGATTACCGCAACAGATGAATTGACGTTAACACCTCCGGAGCCGGTGGTGCCAGTTGCACCGAACAAGGCCGCCGGATTGGTGCCTGTTGGTGATGAGATTAAATCTAAGCTGGAAGAGAAGGTCGACGGTTTCATTGACGATTTGATCGCACAGGACGAGAACAGCCCTGAATTCGGTAAGAAGGTGGACCAAATCACCAATATGGGCCGCAAGGAAATTGCAGAAGCTGCCGGACAATCTAATCGTTTCCTGGATCGACCGATCCGATCCATGGATGAAGAATCTGGAATTGGCGCTGATCTTACAGAATTAAGGCGCACTGTAGAAGACCTTGACCCTGGCAAGCGTGGTAATTTGATGACCAAGCGAAAGTTGTTTGGCATCATTCCGTTTGGCGGAAAACTTCGTAACTATTTTGATGGTTACAAAAGTGCACAGGGTCATATTGCTTCGATCCTTGACCGTCTTCGGTCAGGAAAAGACGAATTGTTGATGGACAATGCCGCCATAGATGTGGAACGAAAAAACTTATGGGCTGCAATGGGCCGCTTAGAACAAATGGTCCATGTTTCCAAAGTCATGGACCAGCGTCTGGAAGATAAGGCCGCAGAACTTGATGCGACTGACCCTGCTAAAGCAAAAGCGATCCGGGAAAGCGCGTTATTTTATGTTCGTCAAAGAACACAGGATTTGCTGACCCAAATGGCGGTGACGGTTCAAGGTTATCTTGCCCTTGATCTAGTGAAGAAAAATAATGTGGAACTGGTGAAAGGTGTTGATCGTGCCAGCACCACAACGGTAGGCGCGCTGCGAACCGGAGTCACGGTTGCACAGGCACTGACGAATCAGAAACTGGTACTCGATCAAATCAGCGCATTGAACACTACAACGGCCGGAATTATCGATAGCACGGGCGAGATGCTGAAAAATCAGACCGGTCAAATTCACGAACAGGCCGCATCTTCGACTATTCCTCTGGAGACCCTCCAGCGGGCTTTTCAGAATGTCTATGATACAATGGATAATATAGACACGTTCAAGCTGAAGGCGTTGGAGAATATGAAGACGACGGTGACATCGCTCTCTGGAGAGATCGAAAAGTCGAAAGGTTATATTGCCAGAGCCGAAGGGCAGGCGAAGGCGCAATTGGAAGCACCAAGCGAAAACCCGCTCAGCGCTTTGGAGGACTAAGTGGCAATTGGCGAAACCTCTGACCAGATAATGAGCAATGCCAATCGTGCATTGCAAGACGCGCGGTTTAACCGCTCTATCGGGACCCGTTCGGAAAAATTGAAGCGCGGCCATTTCATGAAAAAGCTGGGCCGGGCCGCGCTTTGGACAGGGGCGGTGCTTGTCGGTGCCAGCGTGGTAGGCGGCATATTAAGCGGTATTGGGTTTTGGGGCGTGATGATCAGTGCCGGCTTGATCAGTGGCGGTATATGGGCCGCGATGAAGTTTCCCAAAATGAAAATCCCCACACCCGAAACCTTGGTTCAGTCGGACTTGAAGACCTTGGCTGGAAAAACGGAAATCTGGCTGGAGGGGCAGCGCAAGGCATTGCCCGCGCCCGCGGTAAAGATTGTGAACGATATCGGTGTGCAATTGGATATGCTGTCGCCACAACTGCAAAAGCTCGATGAAATGGAGCCCGCGGCCTATGAAGTGCGAAAACTGGTGGGCGAACATTTGCCGGAACTGATCACTGGCTATCGCTCTATCCCGCAATCCATGCGCAAAGAGGTTTCCGATACCGGAAAATCCCCTGACGAACAATTGATCGGCGGATTGTCTTTGATTGAAAAGGAAATTTCGGGCGTTACTCAGCAAATTGCCAAGGGCGATATAGATAATCTATCTATTCGCGGGCGATATCTTGAGCTGAAATATGATAAGAATGCTGAGCCGGAGAAAATGTGAAATTCCCACCACGATCGAAGAAGGTAGAGGGCAGCTTCTTCAACAGTAACAAATTTTCCGATGATGTTTGCGTCAGGCTTTTAACACCTTACCGATTGGCCTGAGCTGTCGCTCCAGAAAGGGTTTTATAGGCCCGGCAATTATATTGAATTGCAAATAGTCTGGTGTAACAATGGCACAACCGGTGTGCCAATGGCCTCTGCAATTCCCCAAGGTACGTACTGATTGTTAGAATCAGAAGATGTATATGCTAGAAACCGTCAATAATGGAAGAGAAAACGCTTTTCAATTGACGATTTGCGTATTTTCTGACAGAAAAAATTACGAATTTAGTTGTTTTTGTAGCTGAGTCGAAAAGATCATTAGAGGAATTTTGCGATGGCTTCTGTAATCGAAATGAAAGAGCAGTCTGGTGAAATGCCGACGGCGGACGAGTTGATTGAGCGCGCGAGATTGATGAAGCCGGCGCTGAAGGCGCGGGCGAAGCAAGCGACGGCAGATCGCAATGTTCCGGCAGAAACTATTGCGGAAATGCAGGAGGCCGGGTTTTTCAAAGTGCTGCAACCCAAGCGCATGGGCGGTTATGAAAAGCATCCCAATGTGTTTTTCGATGTGCAAAAACAGCTTGCCGAGGGCTGTATGTCCACGGGCTGGGTCTATGGTGTGCTGGGTTGTCACCCTTATGAAATGGCCTTGTTTGATGACAGGGCGCAGCAAGAGGTGTGGGGCGAAGATCCCTCGATGCTGGTATCTTCGACCTATCAGCCGGTAGGCAAGGTCGAGCATGCCGATGGCGGTTTCTATTTAAGCGGTCATTGGGGGTTTTCATCCGGTTCTGTGCATTGCGGATGGGTTTTGCTTGGCGCGCTCATCTTCCCGGAAGGCGGCGAGGGGCCGCCGGAAATGCGGACGTTTCTGTTGCCGCGTGAAGATTATGAGATTGGTGAAGATGCGTGGCATGTTTTTGGGCTGCAAGGCACCGGTAGTCATGACATCATTGTCGAGCGTGCGTTTGTACCGGAATACCGGACGCATAAATCAACCGACGGCTTTCTTTGCAAAAACCCCGGGCAAGAAGTGAATGATGGCGCGCTTTATGCGCTTCCTTGGGCGCAGGTATTTACGCGTTCGGTCTCTACCGCAGCTTTTGGCGGAGCGCGCGCAGCGATTAACGCAGCGATGGCGATTATGGAGAGCCGTATCTCGTCCAACACCGGCAAAGCTTCGAAGGAAGACCCAATTTTGCATGCCGCCATTGCATCTGCGCATGCACAGTCGCTTGAAATGGAGCGGACACAAAAGGCCACGTTCGATGAGCTGATGGAGATTGCTGAACGCGGAGAGGATATCCCGATGGAGAAGCGGGCGTTGTTCGCTTATCAATCCTCAACGGTGGTGCGCCGTCTGGCGCGCCTGGTCGATGATATGGTCGAGCTGCTTGGTGGACGCGCTGTCTATACCTCAAGTGAGATTATCCAGCCGTGGCTCGATATCAAAGCAGCACGCGCCCATGTCGCCAATGACCCCAATAACCGAACAGGAGACGTCGTCGGTACCATGCTCGGACAACCTCCTGCCTTCAACTTCCTCTGAGGAAAAG
>CALKXX010000082.1 GCA_938003725.1 uncultured Sphingomonadaceae bacterium
ATCCCGCGCGGTGTATCCACGCCAGATCACGCTTGCCATAGCCGATACCCACGCGCACCGTCGCGGCCTGTGCCAGACCCATAGGCACCATGAAGGTAAGCGCCGGGATTTGTAGAGCGATGGCATGTGCTGCAACCGACACGGTATCAATCAACCCCATGAGCAAGACCGCACCTGCAAAGACACCGCCTTCCAATCCCATTGTCACGGCAATCGGCAGGCCAAGTCGCCAGAGCTGGGCAAAGCGTTGCCAATCGGGTCGCCAGAATCGTCCGAACATCTGATAGCGCCTAAATTTGGGATGAAACACCAATACCAGCACCATGCCGCCAAACATCAATGCGTTGGTCAGGACGCTGCCAATCCCTGCGCCAAGCAGACCCAAAGCCGGAAAACCCAGTTTCCCAAAAATCAGGATATAGTTGAATATCCCATTGCCGATCACCCCGATCACTCCAATGATCAGGGACCAGATCGGTTTTTCCAATGCCGACAGGAAATTCCGCGCAACCAACGTGAACAGAAAGAACAGGATCGACCACATATAGGCGCGCGTATATATCTCTGCCTTTTCGGCGAGTACCGGCACCTGTCCCATCGACAACAGCATAGCTTCCGTATTCCACAATATGATCCAGAACGGGATCATGATGGCGAAGGCCGCCCACAGACCTTGCCGAAAGGTGCGGCGAATATCACGGACGCTATGTGCCATCCGGCCCAGTTCACTGGCCATCATCGGCGCAGTGGCGGTGACCAGTCCCATGCAAAAAATGGCACAAATCATTGCGAGGTTAAAGCCCAGCGAAGATGCCGCCAGTTCCTCTGCCCCCAGCCAGCCGAGCATCAGAACATCCGTGCCCCCGATCAACGACATGGTTAGATTGGTGAGGATCAACGGCCAGGCAAGTTTAGCCGTGGCGCGCAATTCCCCGCGCCACGGATTGCCCGTTGGCATTTTTGATTGAGAGATTGATGCCGCACGGTCCATTTGCCGCTCGATAGCGGACGAAATCTCCAGAAGCTAGAAAAACTCCCGCTTAGCGGGGATCGTCGGGATAGCCTTCTGTGCCATAGCAATCGTCATCCAGCCGGTCGCCATCATAGCCGTCACAGCGATCATTTTTGTCGACAAAATATCCACCTGCAGCGCCTGCTGCTGCGCCAATGGCAGCGCCGGTTAAAACATCACCGCCGGTTATTGCACCGACCGCTGCGCCTGCAGCAGCGCCAACACCTGCTCCTTCCGCCGCATAGTTGCCTGCACAGGCGGATAGGGAGAGCGCCGATATACCGGCGGTTGCCGCGATGGCTAGTTTTCTTGAAATCCTGAATTGCGAAACGTTGAACATGGATAAGCTCCTCGGTCTGATCGCCCCCTGTACTCATGTAAACATCAATCACCCTCTACGGATCATGAATATCTAGGCAATTCAAGACAGAATGCCCGGAATGCACGATATCCAGTATATCGGATTGAATAGGGATTACCATAATTTGTGACTTGCCGTTGCTTCCAATCCTCTGCCAATAGCTTACGGACAAATCGGGGAGCGTGTATGTTATCAGCAATCGGACTTATTGGTGGGCTGATTTTACTCATCTGGATGACCGTGCGCGGCGTCAACATCCTGATCGCAGGGCCAGTGGCCGCGGCGATTGTTGCAATGACCAGTGGTTTAGCATGGCTACCGCCACTGGCGGCAGAAGGGGCACCGGACTTTGCCACGGCTTATATGGACGGCTTTGTCGGCTTCTTCAAAAGCTGGTTCTTTATGTTCTTGCTCGGCGCAATATTTGGAGAAATCATGAGCGCTAGCGGCGCAGCGGCCAGTGTCGCACATTGGATTGTCGAGAAAATTGGCATCAAGCACGCTGTTCTCGCCGTGGTCGCCGCTTGTGCCGTACTCACCTATGGCGGGGTCAGCGTTTTCATTGTCGCCTTCTCGGTCTACTCTCTCGCCGTGCATCTGTTTCGGGAAGCCAATCTGCCGCGAAGGTTCATCCCCGCAGCTTTGGCGTTTGGCTCGGTCACTTTCACCATGACCAGTGCTGGATCACCCGAAATTCAGAATTTAATCCCCATGGAGTTTCTTGGCACCACGGCTTATGCGGGCTGGGAGGTTAGCATCATCGTCGCACTATTCATGGCGATTTCCGGACATTTCTGGTTAAACTGGATGGTCAAGCGTGCGGTTGCAAACGGCGAAACATTTGTCGGGCGCGAGACAGATGACGACAATACGGATTTTGGCAATCTTCCGGCACCCATATTATGTCTATTGCCGTTGGTGGCCGTCTTAGGCGTATTCCTGATTTTTCAATATCCGCGGGATATGGGACCATTGTCAGCAATATTGCCACAGGCTTCGCTCGACAAATGGGCTTTGGTCGCCGCATTGGGTTCCGGGGCAATTGTCGCGTTGATCGTTGGATATCAAAAGTTCAAATCCATGCCGGAGGCTTTTTCCAGAGGAGCCACCAGCGCCGTTGTGGCCATCACTAACACTTGTGCAGTGGTTGGTTTTGGTGCTGTTGCAAAGCTCTCACCGGCCTTTCAGGAAGCCCTCGTCATGGTGCAGAATATTCCCGGTAGTCCGCTTATCGGTGCGGCC
>CALKXX010000083.1 GCA_938003725.1 uncultured Sphingomonadaceae bacterium
CCAGTTACAAAGGCTTCCTCAGCACCATAAACATCGGTCAGTGAGAAATTCTTCTCAAACACGGGAATATCATTTTCCCGGCAAAGTTGGACGATGTTGCTGCGCGTTATTCCGCCCAGGCAATAGTCACCACTTGATGTCCACACTTCGCCTTTGCGCACGATGAAAAAATGGGTGGAGTTGCAGGTCGCTACAAAACCCTGTGGATCAAGCATAAGCGCTTCATCGGCACCGGCCTGTGTGGCTTGAATACAGGCGGTGATGCAATTTAGTTTGCTATGCGAATTCAACTTTTGATCCTGTACCGCCGGATCACCGCGCCGCACATGGACGGTGAATAGGCGGATGCCATTCTCGACCGTACTCGGCAATGGGTCCTTATATTCGGGTATAATCACGATGGTTGCATCGGAAATCACCACACGGGGGTCTTGATAGGGTGTTGATCTTATACCGCGCGTGACCATCAACCGAATATGGACCCCTTCCGCATTCCCCATTTCGTTTGCGGACAAGGTTTCATAGAGCCGATCAACAAGCTGTTCACGGGATATTCCGATATCCATCGCAATCGCCTTTGCACCTTCAAACAAACGGTCCAAATGAGCGCCAAGAAACGCGATCTTACCTGTATGGACGCGCAGCCCCTCCCACACGCCGTCACCCAGCATGAAGCCGCTATCGAACACTGACACGGTCGCTTCTGCGCGAGGCGTCATCTTTCCATTCACATTGATCAGGATATTTTCGTTGCGCGGGTCGGCCGCATAATCATGTGTGCCTTTGGCCATTTATTTGCTTTCTGATCAATCTACTGGCTTCAAAACTTCATCCATTCTTTGTAGGCCAAAAAAATATCGAAACAAGTTTCACATCGGCGAGAACAACGCGCCGGACGAGATAAACAAGAGCAGCCAACCAACGGTCAAAATCAGATAATTTTTGCGCGGTTCATATATGCATCACGCGCCCATAGGCATCCAACACGCTCTCATGCATCATTTCGCTGAGCGTAGGATGCGGGAAGACGGTGTTCATCAATTCCGCCTCTGTCGTTTCGAGCGTCTTGCCGACGGTATAGCCCTGAATCAGTTCGGTAACCTCTGCACCGATCATATGTGCGCCTAGCAATTCGCCGGTTTTTGCGTCGAAAACGGTTTTGATAAATCCTTCCGTTTCACCCAGCGCAATGGCCTTGCCATTACCGATAAATGGGAATTTCCCGACTTTAACCTCATAGCCAGCTTCTTTTGCCTTGGCTTCCGTCAGGCCGACGCTGGCAATCTGTGGATGGCAGTATGTACAACCTGGAATATTATTTATGTCCATCGTGTGCGGATGGCCGCCCGCAATTGTTTCCGCGGCAATCACGCCTTCATGACTTGCCTTATGCGCCAGCCATGGACCGGCGGTACAATCGCCAATCGCATAAATGCCGTCGACATTGGTCCGGCAATGAGCATCGGTTTTGATATGGAAACGTTCATCCGGCTCAACGCCCAACTCATCCAACCCTATGGCCTCGATATTTGGCTGTATGCCGACCGCGACGATTACATGGCTAAACTCATGGGCCTGCTTTTTGCCTTTGCTATCTTCAATCTCTGCCTTGACGCCCTTTGCCCCCGCATCAATGCTCTTTACCCCTGCCCCCGTCATTATGTTCATGCCCTGTTTTTTCAGGGATTTTTCTAGGAACTTTGAAACTTCTTCATCTTCAACGGGAACGATCCGGTCCAGCATTTCGACCACCGTCACTTCACTGCCCATGTCGTTATAGAAACTGGCAAACTCGATTCCAATGGCTCCAGAACCGATGATCAACAGCTTGGTCGGCATTTCCGGCGGCGTCATCGCGTGGCGATAAGTCCAGATGCGCTTTCCATCGGCCTTTGCAAAAGGCAGGTCGCGAGCGCGGGCGCCAGTGGCAATAATGATATTCTTCGTTTCTAACTCCTCGTCACCCTTTTCCGTTTTGACGTTGATCTTGCCAGGTGCAGTGATTTTACCGTCACCCATAACGACATCAATCTTGTTCTTTTTCATCAGGCCGGCGACGCCCTGGGTCAACTGTTTCGCCACGCCGCGAGAGCGCTTGACCACGGCCTCCAGATCAGCCGTAATATTTTCGGCGGCTAGCCCATAGTCCGCAGCATTTTTCATATTGTGAAAAATTTCGGCGGAACGCAGCAATGCCTTGGTTGGAATACATCCCCAATTCAGGCAAATACCGCCCAAATTCTCGCGCTCCACAATCGCAGTTTTCAGGCCCAGCTGCGCCGCGCGGATAGCGGCTACATAGCCTCCGGGGCCGGAGCCCAGAACGACAAGGTCATATGATTGGGTCATGCCAGCATCCCCAATGGATTCTCAACAATCTCCTTAAACGCTTTCATGAATGCAGCACCGGTCGCTCCGTCGATCGCGCGGTGATCGAAGCTTCCGGTAACGGTCATCATCGTCGCGATTTGGACGCTGTCGTCGATGACAACCGGCTTCTTGATGCCGGCGCTAATGGCAAGAATCATTCCGTGGGGCGGATTGATGACAGCATCGAACGTCGTCACACCAAACATACCCATGTTCGACAGACTTGCCGTACCCCCCTGATATTCGTGCATTTTCAGTTTACCGGCCTTTGCACGTTCAGCCAGATCCTTCATCTCAGTTGCAATGGCGCTTAGTGATTTTGTGTCGGCGCTGGTTACGATGGGTGTGATCAGGCCGCCGGGAATACTAACCGCCACTGCGATATCGGCGCGCGCATAGCGGATCATCGCATCTTCGGTATAACTGACATTGCTATCCGGTGCCTGCATCAGCGCGATCGCCTGCGCTTTTATCATTAGGTCATTGACCGACAATTTAACACCGCGTGCTTCCAGCGAAGCGTTTAGCTCTCCGCGTAGCTTCAGCAGTTTGTCGATATTCACGTCGATGCTGACCCGGTAATGCGGAATAGATTGTTTGGCCGCAGTTAGGCGCTTGGCAATGGTCTTACGCATTCCGGATAGTTTTTCGGCGCTATGCGGAACATCGAAATCATTGGCGGGTGCTGCGGTTGCTGGTGCGGGGGCAGGTTCTGGCGCCGCACTGGGTGCGGATGTTGCCGCGCTCTTCACAGGGGCTGTTCCGCCTTCTGCGGCATCAATATCTGTTTTGACAATCCGGCCACCGGGACCAGAGCCAGCGATTGTGCTTAAATCAACATCCTTTTGTTCGGCCAGACGCCGCGCCAACGGGCTTGCCTTTACGCGGCCATCCGAAGAAGTTGATGGCGCAGCCGCTGGTGCTGGGGCTGGCGCGGGTGTGGTGGTCGGACTTGGTGTGGGAGCCTCAGTTTTTGAGTCTTCAGCCTCGCTTTTTCGTTCAGATTTCTGCTCTTTCGTCGGGGCAGGAGCGGATGCAGCTGAGGCATCCTCGCCTTCCTCCGCAATAATCGCAATCACCTCACCGACCTTCACATTGTCAGTGCCTTCGGGCACGACAATCTGCGCCACAATTCCTTCATCAATGGCTTCAAACTCCATTGTGGCTTTATCTGTCTCAATTTCTGCCAACAGATCTCCGGAAGAAACTTCATCACCTTCCTTGACCAGCCACTTCGCTAACGTCCCTTCCTCCATCGTCGGTGAAAGGGCAGGCATTTGAAGATTGATGGGCATGACTGATGATCTTTCTTTTGGGGCAAGTCGCGTCGAACAAACTGTTCATCATTGAAGCAATATCGTCAAGACCGCTGACTTGCCTTTGCCGGTTTTTTATCGCAACAAGCAGTTCTGACAGGGTAGGAACAGAAAATGCGCACATATCTTGTGGTTATTGATGAAACCGAAGAGGCCAGCATTGCGCTGCGCTTTGCCTCCCGTCGCGCCATGAAAACAAATGGCGCCTTACACATTCTGGCATTGGTCGAAAGCGAAGGATTTGTAGCTTGGGGCGGAGTTCAGGCAACGCTGGAGGAAGAGGCTAAGAACCGGGCAGAAGCGTTGGTATCTAGCGCTGCGGGATCTTTGTTCGAAGAAACCGGAATACGCCCCTCCATCACGGTAAAAGAAGGCAAAGGCCCAAAAGTTGTCCGCAATATGATGGAGAGCGTTGAAGATTTGGGCGCACTGGTTCTGGGCGCTGCAGCAACCGGCGCGCCGGGACCGCTCGTCACCCATTTTGCCGCCACGGAAGCAGGAACTCTGCCCTGTCCCGTGATGGTTGTGCCTGGCTCTCTCGATAAAGAAGAGATCGATCGGTTAAGCTGATTCTCCGCGTGCCGGATAATCATGTTCCAAGGCATATCCGATACCCTGTAACAACTGGTCCAAGGGAGGCCGCGTGAACGGCATGCTCTGGACACTGGCGAAAAAAAGTGATTGGATCGAAACTCCCCGCCATCCGTTAAAGCAACCTTTAAGTCAGGAATCGATTGAGTTGGGATCAGTTTTGTCATGTCGAGCTTTCCTTACGCGTTCAGATAGAGGTTATTCGTGTCATCCAGCAATAAGGTTATAAAGATTCCGGCCTAACGGCTGCGTTTCCCACCTTTATGTTTGATATTGGCTGGCCGGCCTCGCTTTCCTTTTTTGTGCGGTCTTCCCCGGTTCCCTCGCCTGCCCGCTGAAAACCCCCCTGACATGTGATTTGCACCTTCGGCCAGTTCAAATAGCAAGCTACCCGTCGCTGCATTAGCTTCTACTAAGCGTAGCTCCAGTTTCTGGCCGATATTATATGTGGTGCCACTATCAACCCCTTCTAGTTGCTGTTTTTGCTCATCATAATCAAAACGCTCCACGCCGAGGGTGCGGACCGGAACCAATCCGTCTCCGCCCAGCTCTTCAACCGTTGCGAAGAATCCAAAATTCTGAACACCAGTGATCCGGCATTTCAACACTTGCCCGACCCGGTCCGACAGATGCGCCGAGATATAACGGTCAACGGTCTCGCGCTCCGCCATCATGGCTCGTCGTTCCAGCTGACTGATTTTTTCCGAGATCCGATCGAGCCTGCCGGCCTCCCCCTCCGTCAAACCGCTATGCTCCGGAATATCCGAATTTGCTGGTTTTGGCTGTTCCAACTTACACGCACTCACCAGCGCACGATGTACGATCAAATCGGCATATCGGCGAATGGGGCTGGTAAAATGGGCGTAGCTGCCCAACGATAGTCCGAAATGGCCCATATTGGTTGGTCCATAATAGGCTTGTGTCTGGCTGCGTAAAATTTGCTCCATAACCAGCGGCAAAGTTTCACCTTCGCCGACTTGTTCTATCAATCGGTTAAACACTGCTGGCCGAATAACCTGTCCCATCGCAAAGCTGATATCGAAGCTTTTTAGATAGTCTTTCAGTGCGACCAGTTTTTCACGAGACGGCGTTTCATGGACGCGATATATCAACGGAGATTTTTTTGATTCCAGCATTTTGGCAGCGGCAACGTTTGCGGCAATCATAAAATCCTCCACCAAACGGTGCGCGTCCAATCTTTCGCGAACAGCGATCTCCGCAATCTTGCCTTCGTCGTCCAGCACAACGCGTTTTTCCGGCAAATCCAGATCAAGCGGCTCCCGGCTATCTCGGGCATGTTTCAGAAGCTTCCAACAATCCCACAATGGCTGGAGCGCGGATTGTGTGAGAGCATGTTTCGCGCTGTCGTTTATTGCCGCTTGCGCCTCCTCATAAGCGATGTTTCCGGCAAGTCGCACAATTGCTCGTGTGAATCGTGAAGCGATCATTTTGCCTTTTGCGTCAATCGTCAGATGGCAGACCAAGGCGGCCCGATCGACGTCCTGTTTCAAGGAGCAAACATCGGTTGATAGCGCTTCGGGCAGCATGGGAACCACCCGGTCCGGAAAATAGACACTATTTCCGCGCTTATAGGCTTCCTTGTCCAATGCTGAGCCAGACCTGACATAATAGGACACATCGGCAATCGCAATTACGGCCTGAAATCCGCCTTTGTTGTTGGCATTATCGTCCGGAGCGGCCCAAATGGCGTCATCATGATCCCGTGCGTCAGACGGATCGATTGCGACAATCGGAAGATGGCGCAGGTCTTCGCGTTTTTCTTCGGTGAGTGTTAGCTTCGTGGCCTGCTCCGCTTCCGCAGTGACAGCAGATGGAAATAGATTCGGTATTTCATATTTGTTGATTGCGATCAGGCTGAATGACTTTGGCGCGAAAGGATCACCCAATATGTCCTTTACTCGCGCCTTTACTTGCGATCCCCGACCATGTGGCTCCGCCATTACAAGATTGCCGACCTCGGCATCTCCAAGATCAGAAATGGCGGTACTACGGCGGATTTTGCGATCGACGGGCTTTAGCCAATATCGGTCACGCTCATCTTGTTCGATGATACCCATCAGCATATCACTGCTCTGGGCAAGTTTCTTCATAAGATAGGCGATGTGCCCCTGTCCGCGTTCTTCCGTCCGCGCCAAGATTCGGTCACCAATGGACAGGGCCGCACGGCGACCGCGCTCTTTTATCCTAAGCTTCGGTAGCGGCGCATTATCCACTTCCCACCGTTCCGGAGACCCGATTGCCTCATTGCCATCAATTTCAATAATCTTGAGGACCGTAACTTTGGGAATGCCGCCCATTTTATGGAACGCACGACCGGGGGTACTGTCAATCAGGCCTTCATCGGCCATATCTTTCAACAACGCCTTGAGCGCGATTTTGTCCGAACCGCGTAATCCGAACGCTTTGGCAATTTCCCGCTTACCAGCTGGCTGGTCCGATTTCTCGATAAGCTCGAGTATCTGTTTGCGCGTGGGAACCTGCTTGGGCTTGTGCGGTTTTTTAAACTTCTTTTTGGAAGATTGCGCCATCAATAGGCTTTACCAATCAGAATTCGCTCGGCCGCAGGTTCGCCGGTAAAAATGCAAGCGCCGTCAACAGGTGCAGCATCGACCGGCACATTGCGAAAAGTCAGCTTCAGCTTTTTCAACCGCTCTTCGATTTCTTCCAGCGCTTCGCCTGTTGCTTTGCTCCATTGGACTTCCAACCAACCGGGATATTTTTTGTTCTCTCGGTAGAATTTCTCAACCTCTGCATAGTCGGTAAAGCCACGCGTAATATTGTTTTTGAGACGCGCTGTCGCTTCGCTGTGTAACTTGACCTGTATTTCTTGCAACACAGATGGAATGCTCGCGACAAACTCTTCCTTTGGCAGGAAATGATTATCGAGCTTACCATTCTCTTTATATAGTGCGTCCCGGCGGAGCATTGCGACTTTGCCTTCCGCCATATCGCGCGGACCGATTTCGAGGATAAGCGGTGCACCCTTTTTTACCCAGGACCAGCGTTTTGTCTGTGTCTTAGCGCCAGTAATATCGAGTTTTACACGCACATTTTCATCAAACGCGCGTTGACCAGCAATATCTTTTACCAATGCCTTACAAAAGGCCAGAACGTCTTCATCCTCGGGCTTGTCGCGCAGCATTGGAATGACCACAACCTGATAGGGTGCAATTAACGGCGGTACGCGCAGGCCGTCATCATCGCCGTGGGTCATAATCACCCCGCCAATAAGACGCGTAGAAGTGCCCCAGCTAGTGGTATAGGCAAATTGAAACTCACCTTCTTTGTCTTGGTAACGGATGTTCTGCGCTTTAGAAAAGGTCTGGCCGAGGAAATGAGTTGTTCCTGCTTGCAAGGCCTTT
>CALKXX010000084.1 GCA_938003725.1 uncultured Sphingomonadaceae bacterium
ACCCAGCAATATTACGCCGCGTGCCTGCCCCAATTTCAAAGTGCTTTGAGGGTTAGAGTTCACAAACACCTCCTCCACCGCCGCCGCATCTGGCCTATATTCCAGCATTAAGTCTGTGAGGTCGAGGTCGAGTTTGAGTAACCGACTGGCCAGCGCCATTTTCGGATCGGTCTTAATCTGGCCATTGGCGATATGGGACAAGCGATTGCCCTCCGCACTGATCACGCCCCAGCCGGTTGTTCCCAGACCGGGATCAAGACCCAGAATGATCAAATCTCCCACTCCCGCTTGCAGGAGGGGGTTGGGGGGTGGGAAGTCCGGAGGGATTTCATGTAATTTCTATGCCCTCTCCTAGCCCCTCCCACAAGCGGGAGGGGAACGACATCAATCTGCGTTCAACTTCTCCATGATCTCGTCCGACACGCTATAATTGCCATGCACCGTCTGGACATCGTCATCGTCTTCCAGTGCGTCAATCAGATTTAGCAAGGTTTCCGCCTGTCCTTCGTCGACTTCGACTTCGACAGACGGTCTCCACGCCAGCTTAACACTTTCCGCTTCCCCAAGGGATTTTTCGAGCGCGCCGGATACTTCGTGCAAATCTTCCATCGAAGTCCATATTTCATGACCATCTTTGTCGGAAGTAATATCCTCTGCTCCGGCCTCCATTGCCGCTTCGAGAACGGTATCTTCGTCACCCGCGTCCGCCGGATACTGGATATAGCCCACGCGGTCGAAACCATGGCTGACGGAACCGCTTTCGCCAACATTACCGCCATTGCGCGACATGATCGTGCGTACATTGGTAAACGTCCGATTGGTGTTGTCGGTCAGGGTTTCGATAATCAGTGAGACTCCGCCCGGGCCAAAGCCTTCATAGCGAACTTCATTATAGTCATCTCCTTCATTGGCCGACGCTTTATCGATCGCGCGCTGAATACCGTCTTTCGGCATGGAAACCGCCTTGGCGTTGTTCACCGCTAGACGTAGCCGCGGGTTCATATCCGGATCGGGCATACCCGATTTTGCTGCGACGGTAATCTCACGACTAAGCTTGGAAAACTGCGCCGACCGCTTCTTGTCCTGTGCGCCCTTGCGATGCTTGATATTGTTGAATTTACTATGACCTGCCATGCGATCTATCCGCCCAAAAGTTAATATTATTTGAGGCTCTTTGCCGTATGTTGCTCTGCAACTCAACCATCAACTCAATCATGGTATAGACCGAAAAAAGCGAAATGATGAGCCATTTGAAACAAACCGCTGGTGACCTGTTCACCTTTGTCAAAGCACCGACACTCACGGCGGAACCACCTGTGCAATCGGGCATATCGGATGTTGCCTGGTTATTTGTGCTCAACTGCCTGATCGTCGTCGCCATTGCTGCGATTCTGTTCCCCACTATGATACTGTTCAATATCGAGATGTCGAACAGCATGTCCGCAATGTTTGACCGCCCCATCTGGCAAATATTGGGCATTGTCGTGATAGTCGGTCCGATCATGGAAGAGTTGCTTTTCCGCTCATGGCTGAGCGGAAACCCCCGGTTACTGATGCTATTCGGTGGTATACTCGCCGGAATTGGCGGGTCTTATGGGCTAAATGCAATGGGTTATTCGGGCACGGGTCCGTTTCCGCTGGCCATTTTGATCGGTAGTATTGCGATCGCCATTGTGGCGGGCGTGATACGTTATTGGAACTCCGCAGCCCCCGGATGGTTCGTACAAATATTTCCGATCATTTTTTGGGTTCAGGCATTACTTTTCGGCTTCATTCATGTGTTTAATTATGAAGGCGGCCACCCGGCAGCCTTGCTTCCCTTTGTCCTGCCGCAAACCGTTGGCGGCCTGATCTGGGGCTATGCGCGCATCCGCTATGGCTGGTGGAGCAATATCGTGATGCACATGGGCTATAATCTGATCGCGACTAGCGGATTGCTTTATGTTCTTCTATCCGGCGGCGAACTTGTTGGTTCATAGCAATAGCTGCAACCATTGCACATCTCGCCATGCGCCCATCTTCCAACCCACCTCTCGATAAATTCCCACGGACGCAAAGCCGATAGATTGGTGTAAGCCCAAACTGGCTTCATTGGGCAACGCAATCCCGGCAAAGGCAGAATGAAAACCACGCTCTTTCAAGCTGGATAGAAGCGATCCGTATAAAGACCGTCCGATACCCCGTCGCGAAAATTTAGGATCAACATATAGAGCAACATCACAGCTGCTCTGATAGGCTTCGCGGGTGCGGTGGGGGGAGCCATATGCGTATCCAGCAATCTCCCCATCGATATCAGCAATCAGCCAATCATGCGATGACAGCACCTGCTCGATCCGCCGTCCGATCTCGGCTTGGTTTGGCGGGTCCAGTTCAAAGCTTACCCAGCTGTTCGTTACAAACGGTGCATAGATTTCTGCACATCGACCAGCATCTGCAACAGTTGCCGGTCGTATCTGCATCACGCTAGGCCAAGAGCCGATTTATAGGTATCCAAAATCGCTTCCATTTCCTGGCGATCGTGGGTTTCCATTTTTCTCAGGCGCACAATTTGCCGCATGATTTTTGCATCATATCCTTGAGACTTTGCTTCGGAATAAACATCACGAATATCGTCGGCAATGCCCTTTTTCTCTTCTTCCAGTCGTTCGATACGCTCGATAAACAGACGCAGCTGATCTGCGGCAACATTGCCTTCGCTCATTGTAAATTTCCCTTGAGATTTTGTGTTTGGATTCGCGGACTAGTTTAGTCAGCTGTAGCGTTTTTGGCTACGCTGTCTTTCATCTTTTTCAATCGCTCCGGAGTCGCCTCGGTCTGATATTTTTTCTTCCATTCAGATACGGGCATGCCGTGGATCGCGGCGCGTGCTTCGTCTTTTGTCATCTCTTCCCCGGTCTCATTGGTTGCCTCCATCACCCAGTCGGACAGGCAGTTGCGGCAAAAACCGGCCAATCCCATAAGGTCGATATTCTCGGCATCATGGCGGTGCTGCAAATGTGTTACCAGGCGCCGAAAGGCGGCCGCAGCCGCGACATCCGAAATTTCTTTTGTCATAAAGGTTTCCATTGTTTTTTGTTTTTATCCTGTCATGAAATAGGGTTAAGGCTATCCCGTTTAAAGCGCTCATGACAGGAATTTTTAATGGCATTGCCTATGTTCTCCCGCGACCGCAAAGTAAAGGTACTCGCAACTCTGGGGCCGGCAAGTGGTAGCCCGGAAATGATCGAGAAAATGTACCGGGCTGGCGTCGATGCCTTCCGGATGAATATGAGCCACGGCAAACACGAAGCGCACGCTGCAAATGTGGTTTCCATTCGCGCACTGGAGAAAAAAGTCGGTCGGCCAATTGCCATATTGGCCGATCTGCAAGGGCCTAAATTGCGGATTGGCGCGTTTGCCAAGGGGTCTATTGAGCTAAAGGCCGGAGCAAAGTTCGTTTTGGACAATGAACGGAAAAAGGGTGACGTCAAACGAGTTACCCTTCCGCACAAGGAAATATTGGAGACATTGGAAGCAGGTCAGATACTATTGCTTGATGATGGGAAAATCCGTCTCAAGGTTGTCAAAACCGACG
Source organism: uncultured Sphingomonadaceae bacterium (assembly GCA_938003725.1). Lineage (GTDB taxonomy): Bacteria > Pseudomonadota > Alphaproteobacteria > Sphingomonadales > Sphingomonadaceae > Parasphingorhabdus. The sequence continues at coordinate 3,575 of CALKXX010000084.1, forward strand.
GCAAAAAGATCGAGACCGAGGTTCTGACGGGCGGACCGCTGTCAGATCGCAAAGGAGTAAATGTTCCAGATGTCGTGATTCCGGTGACAGCACTAACGTCAAAGGATCTTAAAGACCTGACATTTGCGTTGGAACAGCAAGTCGACTGGATAGCGCTAAGCTTCGTTCAGCGCCCCGAAGATGTCGCGGAAGCCCGCCGGTTGATTGGCGGCAAAGCCGCGTTGCTCTCAAAAATCGAAAAACCCTCGGCCATCGATCGGCTGGATGAGATACTGGAATTGTCGGATGCCGTTATGGTGGCGCGCGGCGATCTGGGGGTAGAGTTGCGACCCGAGCATGTTCCGCCCCTGCAAAAAGAGATTGTTTCAAAAGCGCGTAAATTGGGCCGGCCGGTGGTCGTTGCGACCCAGATGCTGGAATCCATGATCACGTCCCCAACGCCGACACGCGCAGAAGTATCGGACGTTGCAACAGCCATATATGATGGCGCGGATGCCATCATGTTGTCGGCCGAATCAGCGGTGGGGAAATGGCCCATCGAATCGGCAAAAATGATGGACCGAATCGCTGAACGGGTAGAGGCCGATCCATCCTATGCAAAACGTGTGCATTTTACCGAAACGCTGCCCGATGAAACGACCGCTGACGCGCTGGCTGCTGCTAGTTACAATATCGCTCGCACGGTCGAAACATCGGCGATCGTTTGTTTCACAACATCTGGTTCAACCGCGCGCCGAATGGCCCGTGAGCGCCCTTCCGTGCCGCTGCTGGTTCTGACGCCCAATCGCAAGACCGCCCGCAGGGTAGGACTTTTATGGGGAGCTCATGCTGTTGTAACGCGCGATGTTTCGAACTTTGAAGAAATGATCGAAAAGGCCAAGCGCATGGCCTTGCGTCACAAGCTTGCCGAAGCTGGGTCGCGTCTGATTGTTTGTGCCGGCGTGCCGTTTGGAACGCCGGGTTCGACGAACCTATTGCATGTCGTGCGGCTCACAGGAAATGAGCTCAAACGCAGTTAAAATAGCCCGCGTGCTTGCAAATCCCGTTCAAGAGATTCCGCATCCTTGAAATGGTGCCCGGCTATTCCAAGCTGCCGTCCGCCCTCAATATTTTCCAGACGGTCATCGACAAACAAACATTGGCGCGGTTCCCGGTCAAACCTCTGGAGTGCCAATTCATATATTGCAGGGTCGGGTTTCACCAATTTCTCTTCACCGGAAATCAGAATATCTTTGAAATGGTCGAAAATGGGTTTGCCGTCTCGAAATGGCGGCCAAAACTCTGCGGAGAAGTTCGAAAGACCAAATAAGGCGACACCAGCTTCGGAAAGACGGGTGATGATCTGGGCAATCCCATCAACCTCACCGGGGATGGTTTCGTTAAATCGCCTCTGGAAGAGAGCGATCCGATCTTTTTGAGCAGGATATTGCGCGACGAGCTCCGCGCTGGTGTCGGCAAAATTGCGTCCACCATCATGCTGAAAATGCCATTCCGGGGTAATGACATTTGCCAGAAACCAATCAAGCTCTTCGCTGTCGTCGATGATCTTTTCGTACAGAAAGCGGATATCCCACCGGGAAATCACATTCCCGATGTCAAAGATGACCGTATCAATGTTGGAGATGGCAGTATTCCCCGCCATTCAGGAGTGATTAGCCCTGACGCGCCTTGAACCGACGATTCGTTTTGTTGATCACATAGGTCCGGCCACGACGGCGAATAACGCGGCAATCGCGGTGGCGGTTCTTAAGCGACTTCAGTGAGTTGCGGACTTTCATTTTCTTACTCCACCCGCATCGGGGCCTTGAATTTCCAAATATCGTGAAAACGGCCAGAAGCCGTGTGCAGACGGTGCAGTTAGGGGTGACATTGGCCAAAGTCAAGCGCTAGCGCGCCCTAACCCTTGCGAATTTCTCCCAATTTCCGCTCCCAGGCCAAAGCATGGGCAACGATTTCATCAAGATCGGCATGTTTCGGCTGCCAGGGAAAGCTTTTCATGATCGCTGCATTGTCCGAAATCAGCGAATCTGGATCACCTGCGCGGCGCGCTTCAAATGTCCGATTGATCTTCAAATTCGTTACCCGGTCCACGGCATCTAACACTTCGAGCACCGAAAAGCCTTTGCCGTAACCACAGTTTAACAGATGATTGTCACCGGGTGCGGCGATCAATGATTCCAGCGCCAAGACGTGAGCTGCTGCCAAATCCGACACATGAATATAGTCTCTGACGCCCGTACCATCCGCGGTGTCATAGTCTGTGCCGAACACGGCCACATTGTCCCGCTTCCCCAAGGCGGCTTCGACAGCCACCTTGATCAGATGCGTCGCGCCAGCCGTCGATTGCCCGGTTCGCGCCTGCGGATCGGCACCCGCGACATTAAAATAACGCAGCGCACAGAAATTGAAATCATGCACAGCCGCGACATCGCGCAACATATGCTCCGTCATAAGTTTGGACATGCCATAAGGATTGATGGGCAGTTGCGGTGTCGCCTCTCGCACCGGGCTTTCTTCCGGGATTCCATAAGTAGCAGCAGTGGAAGAAAAAATGAAATGTCCCACGCCGCCTCGCACCGCAGAGTCAATCAGGCTGCGGCTTTTTGCGCTGTTATTATGATAATATTTTAGAGGATTTTCAACCGATTCGGGCACGATAATGGAACCGGCAAAATGCATGATCGCGCCAATATTCTGTTCCTTGATAATTTTCGCAACCAGCACGCTATCTTCGATATCGCCTTCATAAAACGTGACATCATCCGGTACCGCCCAGCGAAACCCGGTCGTGAGATTATCAATCACGGCCACGTCCCAACCCGCGTCTTTAAGGGCTAGGACGGCATGACTGCCAATATATCCGGCACCACCGGTGACTAGGACTGTGAACTTGTCTGACATAAGTTTCTCTGGCTCGCTTTGTTGCATCCTCACGGTGCAACCACATGAATTTATCGTCGGAATAGCCGGGCGATTAGCACGGGGTTGTCTCTATCGGGTTAACCATCAGCATGGTCAGATGCAATTTTTTACCTACAGCAGCGAATTTTTAGGCTAATATGCCCCCGGGGCTATTGCGGAGTATTGAAAATGAAGCGTTCCTTTCATGTTGTTACCGTCGTTGGCCTGATCTTAACGCTGGGAGCCTGTGTTGCTGCTACGCCCCCAGTTGAAACTATCCGCTTTCACAACGCCGCGAGCGAACCAATCGCAGTTGGTTCCATTGCCATCTCCACTATAGTCGACGAAACCGACAATCGAATATTGGAGCAACGCACCTATGATGCTGCGGTAATGCAGGAATTGCAGCGCGTTGGATTTTCAGACACCGGAAACGCGCCTGATAGCAGCGAATATATTGCTCGCGTTACGATTGAACAAAGCCGGATCACGGCCGGCGGTAGGCGGTCACCGGTTTCGGTCGGCGTTGGAGGCAACACCGGGAGCTATGGATCGGGTGTCGGCCTTGGCATTGGCATCAATTTGGGCGGGCGGCCAAAGGACAAGATCGCCACTGAGTTATCCGTGCGCATCGCTCGGCGCTCGAACAGCGATGTGATCTGGGAGGGTCGTTCTTCTGTAGAAGCGAAAGAGGGCTCTCCGGCATCTCAGCCTGGGCTCGCAGCATCGAAACTGGCAGAAGCTTTATTCAGGGACTTCCCCGGAGAGTCAGGAACCACTATCAAGGTAAAATGACAATTCAAATCACAAGCGCATTCGACTCCGGCAATATCATTGTCGGCGATATCAACGGTACATCCGCAAAACTGTCCATCCGCAAGGATAAGGACAGCGATTTTTTCCAATGGTTCCATTTTCGGGTGACCTGTGAAGTCGGCGACCAGCTGGAACTCGATATTACCGGCCTGAAAGAGTCCGCCTATCCGCCGGGATGGCCGAACTATAATGCCTGCGTCAGCGAAGATCGCGAATATTGGGGCAGAGCAGCGAGCAGTTATGATGAAACAGTCGGCACGCTCTCCATCCGCTATACCGCGACCAGCAACATCGTCTGGTTCGCCTATTTTGCGCCTTATTCCATAGAACGGCATCATGATCTGGTGGCAGAAGCAGCCGCAACAGAGGGTGTTACGGCGCGAACCCTGGGATATAGTCTGGAGGGGCAACCAATTGATTGTCTGACCATGGGATCGGGCGAAAAACAGGTCTGGCTATATGCCCGGCAGCATCCTGGCGAATCGATGGCCGAATGGTGGATGGAAGGGGCGCTTGAAATGCTGACCGACCCTACCGATTCGCAGGCACGGTTGTTGCTGCAAAAAACGACGTTGCACATCGTGCCGAACATGAACCCCGACGGATCGCAGCGCGGGCATCTGCGGACAAATTTTGCAGGAACCAACCTCAATCGCGAATGGCATGAGCCCAGCGCCGAAAAATCACCGGAAGTCCTTTGCGTCCGCCGTGCAATGGACAAAAGCGGAGTTGATTTTGCCATGGATGTCCATGGCGATGAGGCTATTCCCGCCGTATTCATTGCCGGCTTTGAAGGCATTCCTTCGATCACTGAGAAACAGCTGGCCAGCTATCACAACTATCGTAATCGTCTGGCACAAAGGACGCCCGATTTTCAGACAAAACTGGGCTATCCGACTGCTGCCAAAGGAAAAGCGAACCTCTCCATGTCCACCAATCAGGTTGCAGAACGGTTTGGTGCTGTGGCGATGACGCTGGAAATGCCGTTCAAGGATAATCGCGACCTGCCCGACCAAGAACAAGGCTGGTCACCAGAACGCAGCAAGCTGTTGGCACATGAATGTCTGGCAACTCTGGCCGAACTCGTCGACGAAATCTAACGCCGCCGTCATAAGTCCGAAAACGAGAGTCAGTTTGGACTAAAATGCGTTTTTGTGGAAAATTACGGAACTGGTTTTTACCAGAATCACGATGTCCTGCCACAAGGTCCAGCCGGCCAAATATTCGAGATCGGCCTGCAAACGATCCGTCAAATCAATGCGCTCTTCAGTCGCACCGCGAAACCCGCGGATTTGGGCAAGGCCGGTAATACCCGGCTTCACCGCATGGCGCGTCCAATATTGGGTGTCGACTTCCCAGAATAATTGATCGCCGGCCCTGCTCCCCAGCGCATGTGGCCGAGGGCCTACCAAGCTCATATCGCCGAGAATGACGTTAATAAGTTGCGGCAATTCATCAATACTGGATGCCCGAATAAAATTGCCAACCTTTGTAATCCGGTCATCATCCCGCAATGTCGATTGATGACCATTGGAGTCGCAATTTTCGACATACATGCTCCGAAATTTCAGCACGTTAAAGAACTGATTATAGCGGCCAACCCGCCGTTGCCGGAAGAAAATGGGGCCGCGACTCTCTATCTTGATCGCCATGGCAATCACGAGCATCGGAACACTAAGCAAGATAACCAGCGGCACAGCCACCGCCAAATCAAACAAGCGCTTGACCACCCGGTTGCGCATTCCAAGGGCACCGCAACTCACTTGCAGCGTGGGTAAATCATGCTTTTTCTGGCCACGCAGCAATCCCAATTTGCTCAGCTCTGGCACCAATAGTTCGCCGTTCACGCTCAATCCTTTGAGCACGGTTGACCATTGATTGCGTTTTTCCGGATCACAGGAGACCACTACCTCATCGGCACCCGACAATAATTCCGCAGCCCGGTGGAGCATTACCGGATCATCAATATCAGGGCGCAGCCCTGCAATCCTGGCATCGATGGAGGTAAAACCGGCTGGCGTTTCTATACTCGTACCATCCTGAATTAGCAGCCGAGAGACAAAGCTCTTTTTCATCCCATGATTGATGTACCATGTCATCGCACCACGAAAGAGCAGGATGAAGATTGCACTGAGCACCAAGCCCTGCGCAAATACCAGACGGGAATAATCTGCGCTCACCTTCATACCGGCCGCAACTGCGAGCATGATACCAGCTGTCAATGCCAGCGCGGTCATTGCGCGTTGCCAGGATATGTGGACGACAGTTAAGGCACCATGCGCATAGGCCTGCCGGAATGCGGCCATCGCGAAATATACCGGAATCACATATACAACAATCGCGACTTCGCGTTGAATGAACATATCTTGGCTGGTCAATAGTAGCACCGTCACGAACCCGGCAACAATCGCCAGGAGGTCGGCAATAGCCTGTACCCCGTAGATTATGAGACGCACTGCAGATGCTCTCATGCCTGTCGTTACTTCTGTAAAGAGATGTTCCTCGGACTGGGTCGAAATTACATTCACAACGTTACACCGTTCTTGCTCCAAACTCCGGAGCGAAAGAGTATACGACCACTCTGTTCAAATTAGGTTACCAGATCGCTACGTTTATCGATCGGCAGCTTCAAATCCCCAAAATCAGCATATTCACGTCTCGCGAATCGCCAACCTACTGGATTTTATGCCGCAGAACTCACAAATTCGCAATATATTGTTACATTGTTAACCAAAGTTTACGTTTCGCCTGTGTTATCCGTCACAGGCATTGCTTTTGCAGCGGTCTTTTGAACAATCCACAATCGAATTTTATACTTTCTTGCCCCGCCGCCCGGTTGCGGAGATATTCGAAAGTCAGCGTCGAGCGGGCCCGGCCGCCGACAGGGGGCTTTCCGGGAATGGCATTCGACTTGAACCAAGCCATAACATGACAATAGCTTTGACCGCCGCAAACGCTCAATCCCATGGCAATCATATTGCTCGCCGCTTGGCCGCGTTTTAGCTTCACCAGATGAACTCCGTTTTTCGCATAGACAATTTCATTCCCGCCTACACGGGGATTCGGGGCCGATCCTTTGGCCGTGCCTGCGGCGGTTTCAGCCTCGGCATTGGGCAATTCATTCTCATCCGGCAGCACGCCAGCTGCAGCCGCGTGAGACGGACGAAATGACAGCTTTGCCACAACGGGTTCCGTTCCTGCTCCGGGACGGCGAAATGCCTTTCGGGTACCCCAATAGCCGGGCCAGCGAAAAAACAGATGTGTATCCACTGCGGCGAGCTTCGTCAGCTTGGCGCTCCAATAGGGATGGACCCAGTCAGTATGATAGTGGGTTGCGGTTCCAACCTGTGCAAAAACCGCGCCGTCAATTGCAGCGGCGGCACGTTTGCGCGCACTACTCCAGTTTGCCGCGCTATATCGCCTACGCAGGCTGCCGTCACAGGTGAACGAAAACTGACATCCGGTCCGTCGGTCCGATCCCTGAAAAACCACGCCGCAAATGCTGTCAGGGAAAGCTGGATGACGCGCGCGGTTCAAGACCACTTGCGCCACGGCCCGCTGGCCTTTTGCATCATTGCCCGCTTCATAGAGTTGCGCCGCTGCAAGACAATCCAGCGCCCTTACTCTATTGGCCGTGCTGCCGCGAAACTTATAGGGAGGTGCAGTGCCGGCACTGCCCTTCATAATCGGGATGGCATCGTTAATCTGTTTTGCTGTGGCGCGCGCCAATTCCGGTTCTTCTTCCGATTGCTCTTCAGCTTCCTCGGCAATTTTCTCGGGCAGCGCAGGGAGCGCCTCTAAGGGTAAAGCTGGTTTCGCCGGCGTCGTCGCTATGATCGCGTCTGCTTCATCTGCCTGTGGTTCGTAGTTCCAGGTTTCATACCCTAGATAAACCAGCCCTGCGACGACAAGAAATGTGACAAGTGGCCATATGATTCGCCGCAATGGAGATGTTGTGGCTTCAGGATTCATAGACCGGGTTCATTTCACTCAACAATATTGCCCGGCGTTTACCGCGACCAACTCATAATGTCAGGCTGTTTTTTGCTCGGTGATCATCGATCCACCCAAACATGGTTAGCGCCGGTTGATAAAATAGATGCACCAAGTTAGGGCGACGTGGGTCGTTCATCTGTCCGGTACGGGCAGGATTATTGCGAGAGTGAGTTTTCGAAATGCAAGTACCCTTCCTCTATATTCCGACCAGACATGGCGATGATCGCGGATGGTTTGAGGAAAGCTATAACAGCAGGACATTGGATGCCCTGGGTGTGAACACGACATTCGTGCAGGATAATCACAGCTATTCCGCGGCAAAAGGCACATTGCGCGGCTTGCACTTTCAAACGCCGCCGCACGAGCAAGTTAAACTCGTCCGTTGTCTAAAAGGTGCCATCTGGGACGTTGTTGTCGACCTTCGGCAGGATTCTCCAACCTATGGGCGGGCCCAAGGCATTGAGTTAACGCCTGAAAATGGGAGACAAATATATGTGCCGGCTGGATTCGGTCATGGTTTTGTCACCCTGACCATAGACTGTGAGATCAGCTATAAAGTCTCTGGATATTATTCCGCGGAACATGATGGCGGCGTTGCTTGGGACGATCCCGGTATCGGGATTGACTGGCCGCTAAATGGGCAAACCCCGATATTGTCTGCCAAAGATCAGGTCCAACCGAAGCTGATAGATTTCCAATCTCCGTTTTCATATGAAGGCGAACCATTTGAAGATATTATATCCTTATGAAACATGAACGTATTTTGGTCACCGGCGGGGCCGGTTTTATCGGCTCTGCCGTCGTTCGGCACCTGATTGCAAACACGGCAGCACAAGTCCTGACGGTCGACAAATTGACCTACGCGGGCAATTTAGCATCGCTGAAACCCTTAGAAAACAATGATCGCCATGAATTTCTGCAAGCTGATATCTGCGACGCAGAGGCAATGGCGAAGATTGTCGAAGATTTCAAACCATCTGCAATCATGCATCTTGCTGCAGAAAGTCATGTGGACCGGTCAATCGATGGTCCTGCCGAATTTATCCATACCAACATAACCGGAACCTTTACTTTACTTCAGGCTGCAACGGACTTTTGGCGCACGCTTTCGGACAAGGACAGGGAATCGTTTCGATTCCACCATATCTCAACCGATGAGGTTTTTGGTGCGCTGGGCGATGAAGGTTTTTTTACCGAAAAAACGGCATATGATCCACGCTCACCCTATTCGGCGTCAAAAGCATCATCCGATCATCTGGTCAGCGCGTGGCACCATACCCATGGCTTGCCGACCGTCATTACCAATTGCTCCAACAACTACGGACCTTATCATTTTCCAGAGAAATTGATCCCGTTGATCATTATCCGTGCGCTCGCCGGTGAACCGCTGCCCGTCTATGGCGACGGTAGCAATATTCGCGACTGGTTGTTTGTCGATGACCATGCCCGGGCACTTGTCTTGGCAGTCGATCAAGCAGCAGCGGGCGAAAATTATATGATCGGCGGCAATTGTGAGCGCACAAATTTACAGGTCGTGCACGCTATTTGTGACATATTGGACAATATACAGCCGCGTGATGATGGCAAAACATATCGCGAGCAGATTGAATTTGTCACCGACCGCCCCGGTCATGATTTCCGCTATGCCATTGATGCGAGCAAGATCAAAAACGAGCTTGGCTGGACACCAACAGAGACTTTCGAGAGCGGTATGGAAAAGACCGTCGACTGGTATCTGAATAATCGTGACTGGTGGGAGGATATCCTATCCGGCGGCTATCGCACCAATCGTTTGGGTGTAGGTGGTGGCTGACGCATCAGACGATAGCCGTCGCTGGTTAGTTACCGGCGGCAACGGACAGGTTGGCCGGGCACTGCGCGAAACGCCGCTTCCCGCTGGCGTGGAACTTTATATGCCGGGACGAGAAGTACTGGATCTTGCAGATCTGCCGAATATGGATCGGCTCCTCGTCGATGAAAACATCTGTGCAATCATAAATTGCGCTGCTTATACGGCGGTGGACAAAGCGGAATCGGAAGCCGATTTAGCCCATATCATCAACGCCAAGGCGGCCGAAACCTTGGCCAGCGCTGCGGCCAAGGCGACTATTCCGATCGTTCATGTTTCCACTGACTATGTGTTTGACGGCCTTGTGTTGGAGCGCGCTTATGTGGAAAATGATCCGGTCGACCCCCAGAATATTTATGGCCACTCAAAACTAGCCGGAGAGCGCGCGGTGCTTGAATCCGGTGCTAGAGCAATTATTCTTCGCACCGCATGGGTCGTCAGTCCATTTGGCAATAATTTTGTCAAAACAATGCTGCGGCTTGGACAAGAACGAGACGCGTTAAACGTGGTTGGCGATCAAATCGGCAACCCGACCTCAGCACATGACATCGCCGCAACCCTTTTGACCATGGCCGCCCGATTGGAAAAAGATCAAACGGCGCCGACGGGTATCTTCCATTTCGTGAATAGCGGGCATGCTAATTGGTATGATCTGGCAGCACGTGTATTTGAGCGCGCGTCTCAACATGGATTTGCAATTCCGGAACTCGCGAAAATAACAACCGCGGAATATCCTACGCCGGCAAAGCGACCGGCAAATTCGATGCTCGATACGAGTAAAATCAGAGAACAATATAATATGAATATTAGGCCATGGCAGGATGCGATCAATGAGATCGTTGATCGGCTTTGCGAAGAAAAAGGAAGCGCAGCATGAAGGGCATTATCTTGGCGGGCGGATCTGGTAGCAGGTTGCATCCCGCTACACTGGCGATCAACAAACAATTGCTACCCATCTATGACAAGCCGATGATCTATTATCCTCTTTCGGTGCTCATGATGGCCGGGATAAAGGAAATACTGATTATCTCCTCGCCCGAATATATCGACAATTATCGCAGGATGTTCGGTGGCGGTGATGAGCTTGGATTAGCTATTAGTTACGCCGTTCAGCCCAAACCCGAAGGCCTCGCGCAGGCGTTCATCATCGGTGATGAGTTTGTGGCTGGCGGGCCCGCCGCGCTCGTGCTGGGCGATAATATCTTTTACGGAGCCGGTCTACAGAACCTGTTGCACAATGCACGTGACCGAAGCGATCAGGCCGCAACCGTCTTTGGATATCATGTGGATGATCCCCGCGCTTATGGTGTGGTGGAACTGAATGATGAAGGCAAGGCGTGCTCCATCGAAGAAAAACCGGACGATCCGAAATCCAGCTGGGCAGTAACCGGCCTTTATTTTTACGATAGCCGGGTAACCGAACTGGCGCGGCAGGTAAAACCATCGGCGCGCGGCGAACTGGAGATTACCGATCTCAACCGGTTATATATGGAGGCGGGTGCACTGCATGTGGAACGCATGGGGCGCGGCTTTGCTTGGCTAGATACAGGGACCCATGACAATCTGCTCGATGCATCCAGCTTCGTAAGGACCTTGCAACATCGGCAGGGCATTCAAATTGCCTGTTTGGAAGAGATTGCCTGGCTGCAGGGCTTTATTACACGGGAACAGATGGTCACGCGCGGCGAAGCACTGTCCAAGACTGTCTATGGTCAATATCTGCTAAAAATCGGCAATGCAGACTAGGGTCAGGACCTAAACAGCCTTAAAATAAATTTGGCTCGGAAAATTTTCCGGTAACCTTAAAAATTGCTGCATTCGTGCCTGATACGTGCCGATGTTGCGATGAAATTGCGCGCGTTCATTAACCAGCCATAGAAACCGAAGTTTAGACGGCTCTCAATAAATGAAACCCTAGATGGGATCGCATTGATCCCACTTTTTGGTCGTGTTTCACGCGCGACCATCTTTTTTAAGGGGGCCAAATAATGGCAATTTATGTCGTCCAGTCGACCGAAGAACTAATGAGCACTTTGTCGCAAGCAAGCGGCGGAGACACCATAAAACTGGCTTCCGGCACATATTCATCGATCAATATCCGGAATTTGGATTTTGATGGCGAAGTATTGATTCGCTCCGAAAATACAAATGACCCTGCCGTGCTCACCGACCTGTTAGTGAGAGACTCCAGCGGTTTGCGCTTCTTTGATCTGGAAATGGAAGCTGCGGCCGGCAAAAACAACGTTTTTCAGGTATTTGGATCAAACGACGTTCATTTTAGCAATGTCGAGGTACATGGGCCGTCCAATATTGGTTCGGGCAATGAAGTTTCGCCCTTCATGATTCGCGAAAGTTCAAACGTCACCGTCAGAAATTCTGAATTTTATGACGCCTGGAACGCAATAGCGATGCTCGACAATAACGGTATCCGGATTGAAAGTAACGTCTTCCACGATATCCGCACCGATGGCATCCGGGGCGGCGGTGTCTCTAACCTGGTGGTCAAAGGCAATGTGTTCTATGATTTCCATCCAGCCGAAGGTGACCATCCCGACGCGATCCAGCTTTGGTCCACCAACCAGACCGAGGTAGCGCGCCATATTCAGATTATGGACAATCTGGTGTTCCGTGGTGATGGAGACCCGACTCAAGGCATTTTTATTCGCGACACATTTGAAGAATTACCGTTCGAAAATGTCTCAATCACCGGCAACACCGTGATAGGGGGCCTTTACAATGGCATCGCTATCAACGGCGTGAATAGCGGCATCGTAGAAGATAATGTCGTTCTGGAGATGGAAGGGCGGCGTTCCTGGATTCGCACCAATAATGACGAAAACTTTCAGGTGCATAATAATCGGTCGACATTTTACGTGTTCGATGAACGGACCGATAGCCGGCATACGGACAATCATTTGGTAGCGGGTACAGATGCCCAGATTGAAGACGCGATATCTGCATGGGTTGCCGAACATCGCGCATTTGTAGATCGCTCGGAGGCGTTGACCGACGCCCTATCCGAATATCTTGAACCGGAAACAGATGCGGGCAGTCAGAAAAATTCGGGCACTACACGCTTCTTTGGCACGAATGATTTCAACCGCCTTGAGGGCACCGCGGGAAATGATCTGATCGTAACATTGGGCGGCAACGACCAGATTTTTGCGGGTGCGGGAAATGATATATTGGTTGGCGGCACAGGGCTCGACTTGATGAGCGGCGGCGAAGGCAATGACATTTATTATGTTGACTATCATGGTGACCGGGCGCTCGAACGGGCTGATCAGGGGATTGATGAAGTTCGCACCAGCGTCAGCTTTTCGCTGGGTGATCATGTTGAAAAACTGCGACTGCAGGGGGATGCGACATCCGGTACCGGCAACAGCATGGACAATATAATATACGGAAATGACGCGGCCAATATAATTCGCGGCTTGGAAGGTAACGATAATCTCCAAGGGCGTGGCGGCAATGATGTTATCTATGGCGGCACCGGCGGCGATTATCTCTACGGCGGAGATGGGCTAGACGTTTTGCACGGCAATACCGGAGATGACCGAATATTCGGACAAGGCAATAGCGACGTCCTTTATGGCGATGCAGGCAATGACATTATTCGAGGTGGGCATGGCAATGACGTAGTTCATGGTGGCTATGGAAATGACAGCTTACACGGCGACGAAATGAGCGATCAGCTATTTGGTGAAGCGGGCAATGACTATATTTCGGGCGGCGAAGGCAACGATATATTGAACGGCGGATCAGGTATCGACTTTCTAGATGGCGGCGCAGGACGCGACTTCCTGACGGGCGGCGACGGAGCGGATCGCTTTCGCTTCAATGAAGGCGATTTTAGCGGTGCAACTGCGGTCAACTCTGACCGGATAACCGATTTTTCGTCCGCACAAGGCGACCGTTTGGACTTGGTGCGTGTTGATGCGATTTCCGGCGGCGGCGACGACGCCTTCCATTTTATCGGATCCGATGATTTCACAGGAACGGCCGGCCAACTGCGTTATGACCAGCTCGGCGGTGTCGCGACGATTGTAGAGGGCGACACCGACGGCGATGGTGAGGCTGACTTTGCCATCCGATTGGATGGCACGCACAATCTCGTACAGTCGGATTTCATACTGTAAGCACAATTTTCGTTGTTCGGACGGACAGTTGGCTGTACCCACAAAGCGCTAGTCATGGCATTGGCCAGAATTGGCCGACTCTAAACTGATTCTGCGCTGGACTGTATTTGTTGAATTTTGGAAACCTGATAAGCTCAAAGAAGACTGGCGTTTTGCCGGGCTATTCCAGTAGCAATTTTTGGCGACGTCACAAATTGGCGTGGTTTTTCCTGCTTATATTATTTTCCTTCTTCTACGGATTGATATTTGGGGTTTTTGGAACCTTCTTCCTACTCCAATTGCTCGTTCCGTTGGTCGTTCTTGCGGTTTTCGTTATCTGGCTGCTGCCTGACACAGGCCAAGCTCCAACTAAGTTGCTGGAATGGCTGCTATTTGCGTTCCTGGCGGCGCTGCTATTTTGGCCTGATTATCTGGCGTTAGCCCTACCTGGCCTGCCGTGGATAACGGCCATTCGTATTATCGGTGTGCCTATGGCATTCACTTTTTTGCTTTGCTTATCACTATCATCCGAATTTCGACATCGTCTCAAAGAAGTTCTAGGTGCAACACCGATGGTTTGGAAACTGATGATTGGTTTCGTCGCCATATCGCTGGTGTCAATCGGTCTATCATCTGAACCCTTCTTCTCGGTCAATAAGTTCATCGTCGCCCAAATCTATTGGACCATGATATTCTTTGCCAGTGTATATGTGTTTTCCAAGCCTCAACGCATGACCTTCTTTGGTTATCTAATCTTCGGTTTTGCGCTCTACGTAAGCGCCATCGGGCTTTGGGAATGGTATCTCCACAAGTTACCTTGGGCGGGACATATCCCGAATTTTCTTAAGATTGATGATGAAGCAGTAAGCCGGATATTATCGGCCAAGTCACGGGCCGCCACGGGTATCTACCGCGTGCAAAGCAAATTTACCACTCCATTGGGACTAGCGGAGTTTCTTGCTCTTGCGACTCCTTTCATTCTGCATTTTGCGATGAGCGCACGACTGAATAGCGTTAAGGTTGCCGGTTTTTTGAGTTTGCCGTTAATTTTTTACGTGATCTTACTGTCGGATTCCAGACTTGGCGTGATCGGCTTTTTGCTCTCTTTTGTGTTTTATCTTCTCGCATGGGGTGTGCTGAGGTGGAAGCACCGTGAAGGCAGCCTTTACGGCCCTGCGATGACGCTGGCCTATCCAATCATCTTTATAGCCTTTGTTGCATCAACATTCTTCGTCGGCCGGTTGCGAAATATTGTTTGGGGTACAAAAGCTCAATCATTCAGTAATCAGGCACGGGCCGACCAAGTGGCAGATGGTATCCCCATGATTTTGTCTAAACCATGGGGTCACGGTATCGGGCGCGGTGCAGACGAATTAGGCTATACAAACCTAGGCGGCGTTCTGACGATAGATTCCTATTTTCTGGTTACCGCTCTCGAATTTGGGATCATCGGATTCATTATCTACTACGGTATATTTGTAGCACAGCTGGTTTACAGTGGTCTCAGCCTGCTAAAAACCGAAACGGGAGAAATCGCGTTTCTGGTTCCGTTGACTATATCTTTGATCAACTTTCTTGTGATCAAATCTGTATTTGCACAGCAAGATAATCACCCTCTGGTGTTTGCCATGCTCGGAGCAATGACTGCATTGGTATATCGCGTTAACCAAACAAATGGGGATCCACCGACGCCTCCCCAGCCGTCACCTGCCTGATCGCGGTGTAGGGCGACTGATGCCAGAACTTATTAGGCAAAATTTTGACTCACTGATGTCTGTGGCTATTCGCGCGCTTTCGGTCTTGGCAGGATTCGGCATCACTTTTTACATTGGTCGGCAATTGGGGCCCACGGCCAACGGGCAATATGCTATTATAACACAGACGGCTATGTTTCTTTCTGTTGTGGCGGTCGGCGGAATAGATATGGCGATCGTGCGGGAATTTTCTGCAGCGATAGCAAAAAAACTAAGGATCAATCGTCAAACCGTCATCCGGACGATCTTTTGCATATTAAGCCTCATAGCATTGATAGTACTGATTTTATTATTTGGAGGTGAACAACTTCTCACAACCATCTTGGGGTCGGATTTACCCAACGGTGCACTTGCGATCCTATGTCTGCTTTTTATTGCACGAACTTTCACGCGAACAATGAGCGCTGTTCTCCGATCGCAAAAATCATATATATCGGGACAACTCATTGAAGTGCTCATCATCCCGGTCACTGTTTTGGCGGCTATTTTTAGCGGGTATTTTCAAACCCTAGAAGAATTGCTTTGGATTTGTGTCGGTGCTGCCACCTTTTCGGCCGTTACAGGAACCTTCTTGAGCTTAAGGGGTACGGCGTC
>CALKXX010000085.1 GCA_938003725.1 uncultured Sphingomonadaceae bacterium
TGCTGCGTACGCGCGTTGAAGAATTAGAAGCTCGTGATGTGCCTGATCCTTCTGAACAATATGTCCCGACAATTGAAACTATTGAAGCGGCACCTTTTGAAACCAAGACTCCGACAAAGACTTCGAGAATAGCCGCCAAAAGTGCGCCAGCACCGGACCGCGCTGTATCACCTGCAGCGGATCTGGCGCCCGATGCCCCGGCTGCATCTGCGCCGGCGGATATACCGCCGATAGACATATCAGAGTCCGCGCCAGAGTTTGATGAAGCGTTGGAAGATGTTCCGCAGCCCAGCGCGGCAAAACGGTTCGAAGAATTAATTGGAGGTAAGCTGCCCATCTGGATCGGCGGAATTGCCCTGGTGTTCGCCGGATTTTTCCTTGTACGCTTTTCGATTGAAGCAGGTCTGTTCGGCCCCACAGCGCGCTGCATAACGGCTGCGCTATTCGGGCTCATTCTCATCGGCCTGGCGGAATTTGGCAGCCGCATACCCCGCTTTGGTCAGATATTCACTGACGATGCCCGTATTGGGCATAGTATAGCGGGCGCAGGCATAGCCGTGCTCTACGCCACGCTTTACATGGCCAGTGAGCTTTATGGATTGCTAGGGCTTGCCGCGGCACTTGGCGGTGTTATCGCCGTCACCATTTTGGCGTTCGTTCTGTCTCAACGTCACGGCCCGCCCACGGCGATCATGGGATTGCTTGGCGGATTTGCGGCACCCTATGTCGCCGGACTGGGACCGGAATCAGTTGCGCCATTGCTCATCTATCTTGGCGTATTCACCGCCGGCCTGTTCGGTTTGGCGATCCATCGTGGGTGGGCGTGGCTTGCGCTGTTGGCCACGGGCGGCAGTGTGATCTGGAGCACGACATTGCTATTCATGGATATGAGCAGCGACATTCCTTTTGTCGGCGCATTTGTCGTCCTACTCGCCATTGGCGGCGTATTGACAATGTCGCGGATGGACGAAAGCTACGGTATTCCGAAGGCGGTTATGCGCACTATTCCATTGGCTGTGGGCCTGTTACAACTTATCATTCTGGCGCCCCTCATCTCGTTTTCCTTGGTCAGTTGGCTTTTCTTTGCCGTGCTGTGCCTGTTTGCCATCGCGCTCGCGTGGCGTGATGAGAATATGACGCCAGGCGTAGCCAGTGCATTGGGTCTGGCCATAACGATGGTGGCTATCGCATTTGTCGATTTGGGCGTTGAGGATAACAATCAACCGGACCTTGTCCCGGCCATCGGATTTGCCATATTATTCGGTCTGGCCGGCCATATATTTGCGCTGCGCGAAAAGAGCGGATGGATGTGGGCGATGACCGGTTTAACGGCGCCTACGGCAATGTTGATCCTGACAGCAACAATCGGGCAGTTTGACTGGAGTGACACTATCTGGGGCGCGATATGCGCTATCGTCGCATTGACCACGGCGCTCATGGCATGGCGGTTGAGAGATGAAGACACGATATTGGTCATGCCATTCGCCAGCGCAATCACGGCGATCTTGCTCGCTTGTGCGCTGTGGCTATGGACACCCAGCAATTTCGCGGCAATTGTAGCGGTAGTTATAGCTGCCGGATTGATCACATGGTCACGTTTCACCAACAGCCGCGCGATCGCAATCGAATCCGGTGTTGCCGTTGGAACCGCCGGATTGCTGATGTTCATATCCGGTCTGCCCTTCCTAGAACTTATGGCACGTTCGTTGAGCGGAGAAACTGATTTATATTCCTATCTTCCCCAAATCGGAATTTCAGCCATGGAAATATTGTTGCCAGCCGTGGCAATTTTGGGGCTGATCTATATGTTCAGAAATACGTTCGGAAAACGGACTGGGGCGATAGGCTGTATACTTGGTGTAATCGGCATCGGCATGTTCGGATATCTGTTGCTGAAACAGCCACTATCCATCGGACCGATTGAGCAATTTGTACAATATGGGTTTCTCGAACGCACAATCTTTACACACATGCTCGCCCTAGGCGGCTGGCTATTGTTACGCAGCCATTGGCACGATGATGTCGCGACACCGCTAAGAATAGCGGGTTGTGCACTGGCGGGATTGGCACTGTTCCGGTTCCTGTATTTCGATCTGTTTCTGCTTAGCCCGACAGCCGTGAAACAGGCGCTTGGCCCGGCACCAATCGCGAATTTGGGCACATTGCATTACGCGGCGGCGGCCCTTTGGCTATGGCTTTATGCAAGAACCGGAAATATTGAAAAGAAACTACCGACGGCGGTCAAACCATTGGAAGTCGGAAGCTTGCTGGCGGCCATCGCAGCGATGATGGTAACGGTTCGGCAAGCGGTGCATGGAAGCGACATTGCGACGCCGCCATTTACCTCTACCGAAACCTATCTCTACAGCGCTGCGTTATTGATGCTCGCCATTGCCTGGCTGGCACGCGGGATACAAACCACCAATGCGTTGCTGCGGATAGCCGGTTTGATCCTGCTCACGCTGGTTACATTCAAAGTATTCCTGATCGATGCTGCACAGCTTGATGGGATATTACGTATCCTGTCCTTCCTCGGCCTCGGTATCGCTTTGATCGGTATTGGCTGGATTTATGGCAAGGTTATGCGCACCGGCGAAGAGGTTGCATGATCTGCAACCGGTAAAGATAGATTGGCACTCAATTCAGGTCAAAAAAAATGCTATGGGGTGTTACCGAAACGTAGAGCAGGTGCCCGATGTTCGAATCTTTTGATGCAATCTTGTTAGCGCGGATACAGTTCGCGTTCACCATCAGTTTTCACTTCATTTTCCCGGCCTTTTCAATCGGACTAGCCAGCTATCTTGCCGTGTTAGAAGGGTTGTGGCTCAAAACCGGCAAGCAGCTATATATGGATTTGTTCAAATATTGGCTGAAGATATTTGCCGTCGCCTTTGCGATGGGCGTCGTTTCTGGCATCGTCATGTCCTATCAATTCGGAACCAACTGGTCTGTATTCTCTGACAAGGCAGGCCCGGTTATCGGGCCGCTTATGGCCTATGAAGTGTTGACCGCATTTTTTCTGGAGGCCGGATTTCTAGGCGTCATGCTGTTTGGCATGAACAGAGTAGGCAAAAATTTGCATTTCACGGCCACGGTTATGGTTGCACTGGGCACATTTATCTCAGCCTTCTGGATTTTGAGCGTCAACAGCTGGATGCAAACACCCGTCGGGCATGAAATTGCCCCCAATGGTCAGTTTGTCCCCGGTGAAAGTTGGTGGGCAATCGTGTTCAATCCCAGCTTTCCCTATCGGCTTGTCCACACGGTGACCGCCGCTTACCTCACCACCGCATTTGTGGTTGGCGGCGTGGGCGCGTGGCACTTGTTGAAAGACAAAGCCAATCCCCATGCACGCAAGATGTTTTCGATGGCGATGTGGATGGCAGCATTAGTAGCGCCAGTGCAGATATTCGCGGGCGACCTGCACGGCCTCAACACGCTGGAGCATCAACCGGTGAAAGTCATGGCCATGGAAGGCCATTATGACAGTCATCCTGATGGTGCGCCTCTGATCCTGTTCGGTATCCCCAACAGCGCCGAAAAGCGTGTCGATTATGCGATAGAGATTCCAAAGCTATCCTCGCTCATATTGAAGCATGACCTGAACGCGCCGCTCGCTGGACTGGATACGATCCCCGACGCAGACGAGCCGCCGGTTGGCATCGTATTCTGGTCATTCCGGATCATGGTCGGGATTGGCTTTGCGATGCTGGCTATTGGTTTATGGAGCTTGCTCGCGCGGTTCCGCAAGAAGCTATATGATTGGCCATGGCTCCACCGGGCAGCGATAGTGATGGGGCCCACCGGCTTTGTTGCGGTGATTGCCGGATGGATCACGACCGAAGTCGGCCGACAGCCCTACACCATCTATGGCTTGTTGCGGACGGCGGACAGCGCCTCTCCATTGGCGGCCCCCGCCGTTGCAGCATCCCTAGTGGCATTTGTCATTGTCTATTTCGCGGTTTTTAGTGTCGGTACATGGTATATATTGCGTATGATGAAGACTGCACCGCATGCCCATGAAAAAGGGGTAAAGTCGACCGAAACCGGCCCCGTGCGCACAGCAGGCATTACGCCGGGGCTAGCCCAAAAAAATGCGCCGGCATTTGATGCTGATGAAAAGGGAGAAGCCTAATGGATCTCACCGTAATCTGGGCTTTCATCATTGCTTTCGCCGTCTTTGCCTATGTGGTGATGGACGGATTTGATCTGGGTATCGGAATATTATTCCCAGTTTTCGATGTCGGCGAAGAACGAGATCAAGCGATGAACAGCATCGCGCCGGTATGGGATGGCAATGAAACTTGGCTGGTGCTGGGCGGTGGCGGATTGCTGGCCGCGTTTCCGCTAGCCTATGCCATCATCCTGCCGGCAACTTATCCGCTGATCATCATCATGTTGCTTGGCTTGGTCTTTCGCGGTGTCGCCTTCGAATTTCGCTGGCGCGACCCAAATCACCGGCAATTCTGGGATCTGGCGTTTACCGGCGGCTCATTGGCAGCGGCCTTTGCTCAGGGGATGATACTGGGCGCCATATTGCAAGGCGTGGACGTGATAGACCGCAATTATGCCGGCAGCTGGTTCGACTGGCTCACGCCCTATACGTTGTTGACCGGCGCAGGGACCGTTGCCGGATACGCACTGCTGGGCGCGACATGGCTGATTTGGAAAACCGAGGGGACCGCACAGACGCAGGCTTACCGGTTGGCTAAGCCTGCTGCGTTGGCAACACTGGCTCTAATGGCAGCGGTTAGCCTGTATACACCCTTTCTGGAGGCGCAATATTATCAACGCTGGTTCACTATGCCAAATATGCTGTTCGCCAGTCAGGTGCCGCTGATCACCATCATCTTGAGCTATTTTCTGTTTCGCGCGCTGGTCAAACAACGTGAAGTTTCGCCCTTCTTTCTATCTCTAGGGCTATTCGCATTGGGTATGGCGGGATTGGGTCTCAGCATGTTCCCATTCATCGTACCGGATCAGATCACAATTTGGGACGCCGCTGTACCTGAAAAGAGCCAGATATTCATGCTTGTCGGTGTCGTTTTGACCGTTCCATTCATATTGGGATATACCGCGTGGACCTATTGGGTATTCCGCGGCAAAGTCGGAACGGGTGGATATCATTAATGCCTGACATTCCATCACCCGAAGAAGCACCGCTGTGGAAACGCTTGCTATGGATGGCCGGTATCTGGGCCGCCAGTGTCGCCGCGCTTGGCCTGGTCGGCTATGGTATTCGCATCTGGATCAAATGATCCGTCAGCCGGTCCACGTCATCGGGATCATGATAGACCGCAAAACCAAAGCGGAGCACATCGCCGCGCACATCCGTCACAATATCCTGTTCCGCCAACGCATCGTGTAGCGCGTTTGCACGCGCACCTTGAAACGCCAGAAAACGTGCATGAGAGCCATCGTCCAATGGATTGAGCAGCGCCATATCCGGAATGGGGTCAGCGCCCAGAAACCGCGCCTGCAAGGCTGCGACATGACCGGAAAGTCGCGCCGTGGTCAATTTCTCTCGCGCCAGCATGTTCTGCACCGCATTGAACCGGTATAGCCCCGACGGATCAAATGTACTGCCCAGGAAACGGCGTCCATCCGGAGCATATCCAACCTCTTCCGGCGGCAAGGCCAGATCATCAAACGCGGCATACCAGCCAGTGACCGCGGGGCGCGGCGCGAAACCTGGAGGCGCATGAAGAAAACAAACCCCTTCCCCGGACATCGCATATTTATAACCGCCCGACAGATAGAATATGCGATTCGATATCTCTGAAAAATCTTGTTCAATCGCCATGAAGCCATGATAGCCATCGATAACGACCCAAGGCCCCTGGGGCTTGGACAGCCTAGCCAGCTCCTCAATTCCACTTAAAATAGTACCCGAATTGAACAGCACATGGCTTGCGAAGATAAGATCATGTTGGCCATCCTTGGCCCGGCCGGCCAATGCCTCTGCGGGCACCGTATCCAAGATGACTTCACCGCTTTCCGCCCAGCGCGTCATTTGTCGCTGAAAGCTATGAAACTCGCCATCTGTAGCAAGGACCCTAATCGGGCGTTTATCAATCGCCGACAGAAGCCGGACCAGAAAGTCATGGGTGTTCGACGCGAAGGATAGTGTTGCGGGGTCAGGCAGGTTCAGCTCCTCGGCAATATGGCTCTGTGCCTCTTGCCAGACCGGTCCCATGATCTTGCCCCATTTATGATCAGCGAGCGATGCCGCATCTTCCCATGCCTGCATCTGTCCATCAAAACTGGCGTCTGGCCAAAGGTGATGACTATGCGCCGCAAAGTGCAACCGGCCGGGCGCCGCGCCCAGAGATTTTGAAAAGAGATGTTTGTGGCTCATAACTGCGTGCGAAGCGACCAGAGTTCAGGAAAGGCGCGTTTGGGCAAGGTAGATTGCAGATAGGGCACTCCAGCGGTGCCGCCCGTCCCCATTTTTCCGCCTATGATACGTTCCACGGTCAAGACATGTTTGTGTCGCCATGTCGCCATCGCATCATCCAAATCGACCAGCTTTTCCGCCAGCTGGTAAAGTTCCCAATATTTCTCGGTATCGCGATATACGGACAGAAACGCATCCTCGACCTCGCTATGCGGTTGATAGGTTGACCCAAAATCTCGCTCCAGCAACGCATCCGGCATCGCAAAACCTTTACGCGCAAGGGCGGCAATCACATCATCCCATACGCTGGGCGCTTCCAAAGCCTCCTGCATCGCCGCCTGCGCCTCGGGCCGGTCGTCCTGATATTTAAGGAAGCTCTTGTCTTTCAGACCTAGCAGATATTCGACGGTGCGAAACTGATCGGACTGAAAACCGGAACTGGGGCCCAACACTTCACGAAACCGGGTGTAATCGCTGGGCGTCATGGTCGATAGCACGTCCCAGCTCAGCGTCATCACAGCCTGTATCCGGCTCACCCGCGCTAAGGCTTTATAAGCCGGGACCAGCGCGTCTTGCCTGATCTGACGCTTGGCCAGATGCAATTCGCGGATCGTTTGTTTCAGCCATAGTTCCTTGGTCTGGTGGATGATGATGAACAGCATCTCGTCATCATAGTCGGAACGCGGCTTTTGCGCGGACAACAGCGTATCAAGCGCCAAATAGCGCGCATAAGTCATTTCGGATTTATCGGTCATGCGCGATAGTAACGCCGGAAACTGTTTATTGAAAGAGATGGTATTGCGACGAAAAAACTGGAGCGGGCGAAGAGATTCGAACTCTCGACCCCAACCTTGGCAAGGTTGTGCTCTACCCCTGAGCTACGCCCGCTCGGGCTTGCTGTGACATGGGTGTTGGTCATCAGCAGTCGAGGCGCGCGGTTAGCATGGGTTATATACCCCCGCAAGCCCCATTTTCATTGCTGTACCGTATAAAAGTAAAAATATGCTTGGCTTTGCCGCGTCTGTCCCCACATAAAGCCCAGATATTGAACGGAAACAACGATTCTCATTTGGCGATGATCGTTGTAAAAACAGAATGAACAGGAGCGACCCTTGGCGACAGCGGGACTGACAGTTGAAGAACAAAAGGCAGTGGAAGAATTTCAGCAAGCGGTGGTTTCACCCAGCATGGAAAAGCTGGTCATTGTCGATTTTTGGGCAGAGTGGTGCGGGCCGTGCAAAGCGCTGACCCCAATATTGGAGAAAGTTGCGGCGCAATATGCCGACAAGGGCGTGATTCTGGCCAAGATAAATGTTGATGAAAACAAGTTTATAGCTGCGCAGTTTCAGGTCAAATCCATACCCACCGTCTATGCGATATTTCAGGGAAAGCCAGTGGCCGACCTGACCTCTGCGCGCACGGAAAGCCAGCTATCCGGTGCTTTGGATCAACTGTTGGAACAGCTTCCCGTCGGCGGCGGGCAGCAACCCGAACAGGATATCGGGCCACTTTTGGCGATGGGTGAAGGCGCACTGGAAGAAGGCGATGCAGAGCGTGCAGCCGGTATTTTTGCACAAATTGCCGATATGGCCCCGGACAATGTGGATGCAGTTGGCGGGTTAATTCGCGCGCTGGTCGCTGCCGGGCATCTGGATCAGGCCGAATCGGCTCTCGCGGGATTGCCCGAAGATTTGGCCAAGGAGGCAGCAATTGAGCGCGCCCGCTCAACGTTCGAACTGGCAAAAGACAAGCCTGCTGATGGGGAACTGGAAGACCTGATGGCGGCGGTAGCAGCTGATGAAAAAAACCACCAAGCCCGGTTTGATTTGGCAACCGGGTTAATTGCATCCGGCGACCATGATAGCGCCGCAGATCATTTGCTCACGATCATTGAAACAGACCGCGAATGGAACGAGGGCGCTGCGCGGACGAAATTATTGTCGCTTTTTGAAATGGTTGGCCTCGAAGATGAATGGGTCTCTGCAACACGGCGCAAACTCTCTGCGATATTGTTCGGATAAGATGGCCAAAGGTAAACGCATCTCGATCTTTCCGCTGCCGGGCGCTTTGTTGTTCCCAGGCATGCATCTGCCACTTCATATGTTTGAGGAGCGCTATAGGGCGCTGGTCAATGACGCGATGGCCAGAGACAGACATATTGGTATGATTCAACCGAAAGACGAGGGCGACGTCCCAGCACTCTATGATATCGGCTGTCTAGGCAAAATTATCGACATAGAGGCGCTGGATGATGGGCGGTTCAACGTTGTGCTGGAGGGTGTGGCCCGATTCCGCGTACTTGAGGAGCTAGACGCCTCTACCGCATTCCGTCAGGTACGCGCAGAGGTTGAAGAGAACAAGGAACTGGATGAAGTACTGGCCAGTGCCGAACGCGCCGCTTTGGAAATAGAATCCCGCAAGTTTGCCGATCTGCAAGGGTATCAAGTCGATTGGGACAGTATCGGACGACTGGACGATTTCTCCTTCGTCAATGGTATTGCCCAGATTGCACCGTTTGACGCGGCCTCGAAACAGGCTTTGCTGGAAGTCGACGGCCTTGCAAACCGGTCTGAACTTATCATCCAACTGCTCCAATTTTTTGGTCGTCAGGATGGTGATGACGACCGGGTAACGTTGCAGTGAATAAGGCTGGGCAGTGAATAAGGCGGGGCAGTGAATAAGGCGGGGCAGTGATGGAGAAGAGCCCGGATTTGGATCCAGAATTGCTCGACATATTGGTATGTCCGATGACGCGCACGAAACTGATCTATGATGAGGCGGCACAGGAACTGGTTTCCCAGGCAGCGGGCGTAGCCTATCCCATCAGAAACGGTATTCCGGTGATGGTGATTGAGGAAGCGCGCAGACTTTAGAGTCAGTATCTATTAAATAGCGCCTCACCCTAGAAGCTTGCGTTCAAACCATCGACGACAAATTGCACCGCTAGCGCGCCTAGCAATACGCCGAGGACGCGGGTGATCACGGCCTCTACATTACGGCCCAATAACCGCATCAACGGGCCAGCCAACAGAAGTCCGCCCAGGGTCAGCAAAAGCACCGCACCCAGAGCACTCATGATCGCGATCGTACTTTCTACACCATCATGCTTTGAAACCAGCAGCATCAACGCTGCAATTGAACCGGGACCGGCAATCATCGGCATTGCCATCGGAAAGATGGAGACATCCTCAATCTCTGGCTTGTCGATAATATCCTGAGCCCGGTTTTCCCGGCGCTCGGTGCGTTTCTCGAACACCATTTCCAGTGCAATGATGAACAGCATGATCCCGCCGGCAATCCGGAAACTATCAAGGCTGATCCCCAAAGCCGACAGCAATTGTTCTCCAAAAGCGGCAAATACGACCAGGATCAACGTCGCCACAATGATCGCGCGGATAGCCATGACCCGGCGCTGCGCTGAAGAGGCATTGCCCGTCAGACTGGCGTAAATAGGCGCGCAACCCGGCGGGTCAATCACCACAAAAAAGGTGATAAAGGCAGAGATGAAAAGTTCGGTCATTTGGCTGCTGGAAACTGCTCATCGATAACGGTGTCAAAAGCCAAGCCATTCCAAAGCCGGACATTCAATGCGCGGATATTTTCTGTGCTGCCGCTCGCTATCCATTGCAAGCTATAGTCCCACGATCCGCCTGTCGCGCCTTCCGGGGCGGTTTCGGCCGTTACGTTCCCTTTGCAAGATGCTATTTCAGTTTCAACGAAATCCGGTTCTTCCAGCGGTGCTTCAAGTGCGACACCATGATCAAAAACCCATTTCCACTCAGCCTTTTTGCCGCGCTTGCGCTTACCAAAATTCTGTTGCTGCCAGATTGTGAAAAACCGTCCGGTCGTCCGATCAGCTCTCTGCCAGGCGCCAGTCGAAAGGGCCATGCTGCCGTCGCAGGACATAAAGATTTTATGTGGCTGCCATTCGACTGCGGCCGCGGGATCGGCTTTGCCTTTTAGCCACTGTTGCGCGTTGGTCAGGTTCGGAACGAACATCACTGCATCATCCGCTGCCGTCTCACGAAAGGCCGTCCACTGGCCTTCTTCCCGCGCGAGCCGAGCAAAGGACAATTCCGCTTTTACGATTGCGCTGGGGTTGGCCACCGGCTTTCCGATAGACCGACGATCACGCTCCCGCGCCGCAGCGGGGGAAGCAGTGCTAGCCAATAGGAGCGATATGCCGATAGCGGCCAGAATTTTCTTCATGGAATCAAAGTCCTTTGGGTTTTGTCAGACCAGCACGCGCAGAAGCTGCCACCAGCGTATTGCGCAATAGCACCGCAATGGTCATGGGTCCAACGCCGCCGGGAACAGGAGTAATGGCGCGCACGTGGTCAACCGCTTCCGACGTGGCCACATCACCCACCAGACGACCTCTTTCTTTACCCGGTTCAGGGGCCAGCCGGTTGATACCCACGTCAATGACGACCGCACCTTCTTTCAGCCAGTCGCCCTTGACCATTTCCGCACGACCAACAGCCGCCACCACGATGTCTGCGCCGCGCACGATTGCCGGCAAGTCGCGTGTCCGGCTATGCGCCATTGTTACTGTGCAATTTTCGCCAAGCAACAATTGCGCCATGGGCTTGCCCACCAATATCGATCGCCCAACAACGACCGCGTTCATCCCTGTCAGATCGCCTAGCTGATCCTTTAGCAGCATCAGGCTGCCCAGCGGCGTACATGGGGTTAGCGCCTCTTCACCATTGGCCAGCCGGCCAGCGTTGATAACGTGCAAGCCGTCAACATCCTTGTCCGGATCGATGGCCATGACCACGGCTTTTTCATCCAGGTGCCCAGGAAGCGGCAATTGCACCAATATCCCATCTACCGCATCATCGGCATTTAGAGCCTCAACCAGTGCTATCAAATTTTCCTGATCAGTATCTTCGGGAAGCCGATGCTCAAAACTCTCCATACCCGCAGCGATAGTCGCCTTGTGCTTTGATGCGACATAGACTTGGCTAGCCGGGTCATCTCCGACCAGAACAACAGCAAGTCCCGGCGCGCGTCCCGCTTGTTCTTTAAATGCCGGCACTGCTGCGGCAATCCGTTCGCGAAGCGATGCGGCAAAAGCCTTGCCATCAATTAGCTGCCCCGTCATCTCGCTAACCGATCAGCATTTCGTAACGCACACCATCCAGCAGCCGCTGAGAGATGATGATACCGATGATGACCACCATCGGGGTAAGGTCAATCGAACCAAAATCCGGCATGATTTTGCGAATCGGATTGTAAAGCGGGGCCGTCAAACCATCCAGCGTCTGCCAAATCGCCCGAACGATATCATTTTGTAAGTTGATGACATTGAACGCCAGAAGCCAGCTCATAATCGCTTGGACGATGATGATTGTGATAGCGACATTGAGCAGAATTCCGACAATATCGAGCAGCGCGATTAGCATAAGTAGCAACCTTCTTTATCTGTTTGCGGGCCAATAGCCGAATTACAGCAATTGTGCCAAGGGATTTAGTGTACCATATATATAATACAGTTTGACAATTATTCAACTGCCTCAAAATCATCCTTGACCAATGTCCCTGCGCCCTTGCTGGTAAAAATTTCGAGCAACATCGCATGCGGTATACGGCCATCCAGCACAACCGC
>CALKXX010000086.1 GCA_938003725.1 uncultured Sphingomonadaceae bacterium
AAAAGGAGCAGCAAAAAGTCCAGCAAGCCCAGAAAAAGGACCGGATACGGAATATAATGTTTGAATAACCTGATCATCTAACGCGGTAACTTTCCAACTATCCACGCATCCGATATCCACAATTGGTAACATGTCGGTTAATTTTACACCGCAAATTCAATTTAATCGCCATTATTCAATGCGATTGTATAATTTACCGACAGTATGCCCGTACATATCGGCCAAGCCGGGGTGGTATCCGCGATCCCAAACCGCCCGGCGTAATTATATATTAACTGCGACAAACTATAACATAGGCGTGATATTATTTTGGGATTCTGAACATGTTCAAGCAAGCAGTGATTTTGGCATTATCCGTTAGCGGGATTGCCCTCGCCGTCGCCTCGACTTGGAATTCCGAAGAAGCTCCGGCCGAACCGGTAGCTGCCGCACCTGAGAAACCGGTTAAAAAAGCAGCTCCTGTTGTGGATCCCGACGAAGATTATTACGCGGACGAAGATGAAGACTTCGTTTTCGGAGAGCCAGTTGCATATTCCGACGATGATGAAAAACCCGCGAAAGCGAAATCAGAACCGAGTGAATATAAGGCAGCGGCCGCAAGTAAGCCGGCCCCTAGTTCAAACTATGTTCCGCCTGTACCGGCGCGCCAAAATGCAGTGAATCGTCACAAATCGCCGGCTGATGGCGAACCCGGTAGCAAATCGAATCCAGTAAATGTCGGGCGTAGTAACCCGACCACGCCGCCTGTTGATGCAGAACCGGTTGCTCGGCTCGACTAATCCCCAGGTTAGCGGCTATTCACCATTCGGGTCGACCGTCAAGTCACAACGTTTCATCACATAAGCATCTGGCTCGATCGTAAGGGTGAACCGATCTTTCGATAGTGCAGAAACCGGACCTTCCATCTGGAACTTGCCGCCGGCCTCCCCGGTCTCCTCGTCGGTTGCCAAATCCGTTAGTCGGAGCAGCAACTTTCCATCGTTCCACTCCCATGTCCCGATCAGATCTTCCGACACAAAATTCCCGCCAGCGATCAGGGTCCAATTAGTCGGTTGGTCACAACTTTCCTCTTCGAAAGCCCAGCGCCCCTCGAAATATTCGGAACCTGTTTCGAGCGCGGGAGACTCCACCTGGAATGCTGCGCTAGACAATGATGCAGCCGCGAACAATATAATCTGTTCAGCAACCGCCATGTCCCTTAGCCGCCCTTTTTCATGATATCGAGCGCTGCGGCGGTCAGCGCTTCTGCGCCAGTCGCAATTACCTTTTCCGCATCCGGTGCCCAAAGCGGACTGTGAAGTGACGGTAATTTCGTGCCGTTTTTCTTCGCATCCTGATATTCATCCATCGGCACGCCGCCGACCCAGAATATCATGCTCTTGATACTCTCATCTTCCCGGCGATAGCGGCTAAAGTCCTCACCGCCCATCACCGGCTTAGATTGCTTGACCCGCTCTTTTCCAAAACGCGTTTCGAACAACTTGGCCATTTCAATACTGAATTCCGGACTGTTGTAGGTAGAGGGCGTAAACTCATCGTCGCGCACCCGCACCGTTGGCATTTTATCTTCCGGAAGTCCGGCCGTAATTGCCTCGCCTTTTACAATTCGCTTAATGCCTTCAAGCAATTTGGACCGGGTTTCATCCGAATAGCTGCGCACTGTCAGCAGCAAGTTTGCCTTGTCCGAAATGATATTATGTTTGAAGCCCGACTGAAAACTGCCAACTGTGACGACAGCCGGGTCTTGCGGATCAATCTCGCGGCTCACCAATGTTTGCAGCGCACCAACAATTCGCGAAGCCAATACAATCGGGTCTTTCGTCGTGTGCGGATAGGCACCATGTCCACCAACGCCCTGCACTTCAATATCCACACTGTCGACATTGGCGAGTGCATAGCCCGCCGCATAGCCAATATAGCCTGCTGGCGCGCCGGCCGCGTCATGAAACGCCAGTGCATATTCCGGTTTGGGAAAGCGCGTATATAGGCCGTCTGCCAACATTGCCTTTGCGCCTTCGCCTGTTTCTTCGGCTGGTTGAAGGATCATCACCAAGGTGCCGGACCATTCATCCTTGCGCGCGGATAATTGCCGCGCCGTGCCGACCCAACCGGTCATATGGGTGTCATGGCCACAGGCATGCATAACGCCCGTGTCGTTACCTTCGCGTGTCTTTGCCATAACCTTGGATGCAAAAGGCAATCCGGTTTTCTCAACCAGAGGTAGCCCGTCCATATCGGCCCGGATCATCACCGTTGGCCCTTCGCCATTTTCCATGACGGCGACCACGCCCGTTCCGCCAACTTTTTCGGTTACGGCAAAACCAAGTCGCCGGGCCTCAGCCGCCAATTTGGCAGCGGTTTTGACTTCCTCCCCGCTCAATTCGGGATTCGCATGCAAATCTCTATAAATTTCCATTAGCGAGGGCATGTCTGCAGTGATCGCATCATTGAGCGGATCGGCATGTGCGGCGGAAAAGCCGACGACGGAAGCTGCAGCAAGCAAGGCAAATTTGGATATTTTCAGCATCTTTGTTCCCGGGTAGTGATTGAATAATAGGAACCTAAGGCCACACTGATCGATTGTCAGGTGGAAAATTAGGGTTTGATCGGCGTGAGTTCCATCACATCGACAACGGACTCATAATATGGCCACGGAAAAATCATCCGCCAGCGGTCTTTTCCAATCCTGTGCAAAACCGCAGCATCGTCACGTTCTTTTGTTTCACCATAAGATATTGCTTTGTTCTCATATCCGTAAAAAGAGGTTCCCAGATAAACGGAATGGCGCTTGCTGGCCTTGTATATCCATCCGGTTGTTCTTTGCGATCCGGTCAATTTGACAAACTGGGTCCGGCCATCCTCAACCGTTACGCGGCACCGAAAGGCAGGATAGGCGATAAATGGCAAGCTGGCATCCTTTGCGCCGCCCAGTTTGGTGATGGCGCAACTATAAAGACCGGCAGGAATATCACTGTCCCCGGACGGTGCATTTATCCCGAACAGGCCCATCGGATCATCAACCTTTTCTCCTTCGCCGTTCTCGACCGCACCCCTGACGCCGGCATTTAATGCAGTTATCCAGTCGTAAAGCCGCTTCTGGTCATCATCGGTGGCATGTATTTTCCATTCATTGTCGCGATATTCTTCGGGCGATTCCCCCAGCGCGAATGTGTTTATCATCCGCGCTTTAGGCCGGGATAAGGGGGGACGGGATAAGGGTTTGGAAGTTTCCATTTTGCTGTCAGAGGTTTCGGCGACTTGCGTGTCCCCTGTTTTGGCGGATGTCGAAGAGCATCCGGTAATTCCGGCCGTAACAAGTAATGTGATAGGCACTATCTGAACCAAGACGGTTTTTGGCATCATCGTCCCAATCGCCCGTTGGCCACCGCGATATTCGCACCCACTTTGAAGACGTAGATTTCCTTGAGACACATGCGCAATCTCCCCTATTTTCGGGTCGTTAGAATAGCGAGAACAAGCAGCCTGTCCAACGACTATTGCCGATAGCAACTTGCGCTTTTCGTCCAATTCGCGCAATCGGTTTCGTAGAGGGGAATTTGATATGCGGCTGGATGATCTGGACCCAAGCAAGAATGTTCGTGACCAAGGACGCGGTGGCAGCGGATTTGGTGGCTTTCGAAGCGGCGGCGGTGGCGGCGGATTGGGCATGTTACTTAGTTTTCTGCCGATGCTACTTGGCCGGAAAATGGGTTGCGGAACCATCTTGCTACTCGGTGCAGGCGCGCTCGCCTTTATGTATTTCAGTGGGGGCGGCATGCAATTGACCGGCAATAGCGGATCAACCGGATCACAGGCCGGAACATCCGGTGGAAACGTAGCTTGCGACACGCAAGAGGAACTGTTTGCCTGTCAGGTTTTGGCATCTACCGAGCAAACTTGGGCCAAATTGTTTCAACAACAGGGGCAGCGATACACGCCAACCACTCTTACTTTCTATCAACAAACGGGAAGATCAGGTTGCGGTTCGGCACAATCCGCAATGGGGCCGTTCTATTGCCCCGCCGATCAAGGCATCTATCTCGACACGTCCTTTTTTCGCGAGATGCAGACGCGAATGGGCGCAAAGGGGGACTTTGCACAAGCCTATGTCATCGCCCACGAAGTTGGACATCATATCCAAAAGCTTAGCGGCGTCGCAGATCAGGTCCGTCAGGCGCAATCACGAGCCGGCAAAGCAGAAGGCAATGCTCTACAAGTGCGGATGGAGTTACAAGCCGACTGTTACGCAGGCGTATGGGCGGCACAAAATGCCGACCGTATGGAACCGGGAGATGTCGAAGAAGGCCTGACGGCGGCACATGCCATTGGTGATGACACCTTGATGCGCGGCGCTGGTCAGCGCCCAGTGGAAAGCATGTTCACGCATGGTTCGTCCGCACAGCGTATGGCCTGGTTGAAAAAAGGTATGCAAACTGGTGACCCGGCATCCTGCGATACATTTGCGCGCGGCGCGGTACGGTAGATATAGAAACGGGTTCCGAAAACATCCGGAACCCGTGTGATTTTCACGTCGCCTTTGGCTTAAGCGTTCCGACCACGACTCAATGTACTGGACCAATCCAGCCGCCGGGTGACATACATGACCCCCGCCAAAGCCGAGAATATCAGCAACGCACCGATGAGCAATGAATATGCCTCAAGGCTCAGCAATATGTAGATTACTCCATATAAAGCGGCCAACAGTCCGCCAATAATCGAAGCCCGTCGCCAACTTGATAGCACCGAGGCCGCATAGGCGGTGATCAAGCCGATCGTCGCTGCCGATGCCGCGATATACGCAAGGGCAAAACCAATAATCTCTGCAAATGCAAGCAGCAATATGAAGAACAACACCAGCGCGACACCGACCAGGATATACTGCACTGACGAAATCCGGACGCCGCCGATTAAATCAAACAACAGAAATGCGACAAAGGTGAAGCCAATGAACAAAAAACCATATTTGGTCGCCCTGCTGACCTGATCATAGAGATCGACCGGCTGTATCAGGCTTACAGTCACGCTCTCCGCACCCGAACCAGGCTCGACATAATAGCTGTTAAGCCCTCGGCTTTTGGTTTGTGGCTGGATCTGCTGCCCCGCCGCAGTAGAGATTAGAGATGTTCCTAAAGCCAGATTTGTGATCACATATTTAGCATTGAACCCTTTTTCGCTCACTTCGTTGGTCGGTAAAAACCCTCCAGTAAAGCTTGGGTGCGGCCATTTTGAGTCGACAGTCCATTCGGTTTCTCCGGCATCGGGAGCCATGGTCAAGCTTTCCGTACCGCGAAACTTGACGTCGAAATCGATTGCCATCTCACCGTCTTGCAGTGCGCTCGCATCCAACCACGAAAAGAAACCGGTATTCCCGGTCTCACCAAGTCCTTTGCCGGGTTGCAAAACCAGTTTCTGTCCATCAGCCGTGATTTTGTTATCGCAGGCAAGACCGCGCGCATCCGACAAACCAAAGCGAATTTCTGCACGCGCAAAATTGATGTCCGCCGGATCAATCCCGGAACGCTCGAAATCTTCGGGCAGATTGAACCTCGCCGATCCGGTTACATTGGTGTCATAGACCACGACCTCATAGATTGACCGAGTTTTGACATTTGTCAGCAATGTGCTGTCGATCTTCATCGTTTCCGGTGCGATAAACAGCTCGCGTTGCACTGTATTTGTGCGGGTTACGCTTTTGCCGTTTTCTTCGACCGTCTCCGTGACTTTGGCGGTGTAAGGCAAGACGATTTTCGGTCCTGCAAAAACCTGTTCACCGCCCCAGCCCGTGACGATCGATTGCTGAGCCGTTTCGCTTTGTGACTGGCGATCATAAATTAACAGCCAACTCGCGAATAATGGAATGGTCAGCAAAAATCCCGTAAGCAACACCAACAGGAATTTCGCGCCCGGAGAACGTTCCTTTCTTGGTTCTTCCAGGTTTCCCTCTTCAGTTTCAGTCATGTATTTCCCTTCCAATTGCAACAAAAGGTTGCTTGCTACCGGCGCACGATCGGTTAAACCCAATTCAGCTCAAATTAGAACTTACGACGAGTCGAGGCAGACGTGCGCCGAAACGAAAGGACCTTATGAATATTTCGGATTGCCATAATGTGAACGACTTTCGCACGCTCGCACAAAAGCGCCTGCCCTTTCCGATCTTCGACTATATCGACGGTGCTGCCGATGATGAAGTGACACGGCGACGGAACACAGAGTCCTATGAAAGCTGCGACCTGATCCCCAATGTATTGGCGGGCGTGCAAGATATTGACATGACTGTTACGGTGATGGGCCAAAAGCTGGCTATGCCGCTTTTCCTGTCTCCAACCGCTCTCCAACGTCTATTCCATTGGCAGGGGGAACGGGCGGTGGCACGGGCAGCGGAAAAATTTGAGACCTTCTTTGGTATTTCTTCGCTGGCAACCGTTAGCATCGAGGAGATCGGTTCTGCGATCAACACTCCCAAAATGTTCCAACTCTATGTGCACAAGGACAAGGGCCTCAACAAATCGATGGTCGATCGGTGCAAAGCTGCGCGGTTCGACGCGCTAACCTTAACTGTTGATACGATTGTTGGCGGCAATCGCGAACGTTGTCTGCGCTCTGGCTTTACCAGTCCGCCCAAAATTACCCCGACCAGTTTGTGGAGCTATGCCGCAAAACCCGCTTGGGGCTTGAACTATTTGTTCCGCGAAAAGTTCGAGCTTTCCAATCTAAAAGACCATGTTTCGGAAGGCACCAGTGTGCCAAAATCGGTAGCGGATTACTTTACAAATATGCTTGATCAGTCCCTCGACTGGAAAATGGCGGAGGACATTCGCAAGGATTGGGGCGGGGAATTTTGCCTGAAGGGTATCATGTCCGTCGAGGACGCGCGGCGTGCGGTTGATATAGGTG
>CALKXX010000087.1 GCA_938003725.1 uncultured Sphingomonadaceae bacterium
GCGCCACAGAGCGCAACGCTACATCCAACCCTACAAAGTATCTCATCTCATTATCCCTTCAGTTACAGACCAACGTCTGCAATCTAACGGGAACTCAACCGCGAATCAGCCCAGCCCAATTACGCATGCTTTCGGGATAAAACTGCCGCTCAAGGTGTCCCGGCAATCCTAATACACTGCCCCGTCACCCATTTGGAAGCGGGCGCGCACAGATAGAGTGTCAGCGCGCCAATATCCTGCGGCGTACCCAACCGCCCGGCGGGCAAGCCGAGCGTGTCTTCGAAGCCGATAAAATCCTCGTCCGTCATGCTGAGTGCTTTTTTCACCGTCTTGGTCGGGACAAAGCCCGGCAGGATCGCGTTGACGCGGGTTTTGGGGCCGAGCTCATGGGCGAGTGTCTTTGTAAGCATCAACACACCGGCTTTTGCTGCGCTATAGTGGCCGCTGCCCGGGAACGGATCTTGTGCAGCTAGCGAAGATGTATTCACAATCCTGCTACCCTCACCAAAATGCTTGCAGGCCGCTCGGACGCCATAAAAAACGGACGTTAAATTGGTGACCAGCGTGTTGTTCCATTCCGCTTCGTCCAATTCGGTCAGGGGTGCGGATACCAGTGATCCTCCCGCATTATTAACCCAGATATCAAGCTTGCCAAATTCATCGACAGCGCGTTGAGCGAGGGCTTCCATATCCTCGGCATTGGTCACATCGGTCGCATGGGCGATCGCACGGCCACCAGAATTGCTGACGTTGATGTCGTCGGCAACTCGGCTGATCTGTTCCATGCTGCGTGATGCGCACACAATATTTGCACCTGCATCTGCCAGCACCTTTGCCATACCCTCTCCAATACCTCGGCCGGCCCCGGTGATGACTGCGACTTCTCCGGAGAGATCAAATAGCGCATTGGTCATTCAGCTGCCTCCAGAGCTGCGTGTTTGGCCCGAACCCTTATGGGAATACTGCTCATCAGGGGAATGCCAGTGCGTTTGTCATAGATGCCGGAACTGTCGGTTAGACGTCCGGTATTGCCGCCGGCTCCCAACGCGTCTTCTTTTTCATCAGGATTGGTGCCCCAACTATGCGGTATCGATACGCAGCCCGGTCGCACGGTTTTGTCGGACCGTGCCACGCAGCTAATGAACGCGCGCGCCGATTCTACTTCAATCGATTGTCCGTCTTCCAATTCCAATGCTTCCAGATCGTCAGGATGCATAAAGGCCGGATGATGCGGTACACGTTTGCGCTGTACCGGATCTTCATGCCAGTTCGAATTGTGCATTTCCGTCATCCGCCGGCCGATCATGCGCATTGGGAATTCCGTTGCCTCTACCGGTTGTCCCAGGCGCTGCGCATAGCTGGAAAGCTCCTCCATCATCGCTGCGTTGCCAACCGATAGCTTGCCTTCCCAGTCGTCTGGTTTGGGTTGTACCAACAGCGCCTGCGCATCAACTATCTTGCCTTTATGCGCTTCCTCGTCGGCATAAACTTCCTTGATGTTGGCAGGGCACCCATTGAGAGATGCGGTCCAGGCGTCCAGAACATCGGGCGTTTCGCCCGGCGGTATAGCGGTCGCTTTCTCTTCCCGCTCATCGGGATGTGCGAGCAGCGCCCAGGATTTTATGTTGAGCGTTTTGTCCAAATCTGTCGCGACGGCATGAATAAATTCGAATTCCTCACACAGGTCCGAACCTTCCGGACTGTTCATGATTGGCGGACTGGCCTGTGCGTAATTATTCTCGAAACCCCAGCCGGCCCCGAAACCGCCATAGATTTCTGGCGCCGCAGTATTGCCATATACTTCATAATGTAGTTTCGGGGCGATCACATAGTCCGCCAGTTCGGCGGTTTTTGACATACGAGGATCAATGCAGACCAATAGATCTAGCGCTTTCATCGCCTCGAAAGTCTTGAGTTGATCGGGCCATGCGAGCATCGGATTACCGCCCAATACAACCAGAGCCCGGACCTGTTTGTCACCCGGTGTAAGTATTTCGTCGGGTAGCGCGGACGTGGGCATACCCGAAATGCTCTGTTCCAGATCACGGCTGTGCAGCTTACGCCCGAAACCCCATGCCGGGATTGGGCCGGGAGAAGCCGCAACGGCAGGTGCGGGTTTTGTGAACACGCCGGTGCGCCGGTTAAGATCGCCTTCGCGTAACCAGTGTCCCATGATCGAAGTAAGCGCGAGGTTCAGATATTCCGTGATATTTCCGCCACCGGACATATTTGTGCCGGTACCGCCGCTGATGCTTGCCTTCTTCCAACTGCCATACATGCGCGCGGCGCGCACAATATCTTCGGCTGCGACATCGGCCCGCTCCGCTGCTAGTGCAGGTTCGAAGGGCGCAACCGACTTTTTGAGAGTCGCCAATCCATCGACATCTTTGGTGACAAACTCTTGATCATAAAGATTTTCTTCAATTACGATTTTGGCGATAGCGCCCAATATGACCGGGTCCTCACCGGGGCGACATTGCAGGTGGATATCCGCCTGCTGCGCACTGTCGGTCACGCGCGGATCAACAACAATCAATTGCATTCCTCGCTTTTTGGCATCGTGCAGTTTTTTTGCTGGGTTCATTCCCAAACCACCATTCATCGACACCACCGGATTGGTGCCGATAAGCATCAACCCATCCCAGTCTCCGACACGCGGCGCGCCGGCTAGCCAAGGTCCAACGAGCGCACGTGCGATGCCTTTGCCGGGTTGGTCGATTGTCACACTGTCGTAAACGGAAGTCGATCCAATCGCCTCCATCAGCGCGAGTTGGAAAGCGTGGGCATTCACATTGTTATAACCGAATGTGCCGACATATGACGCCACCGCATCGGGACCGTGTTCGTCGATGATCTTTTGCAATCGTTCAGCGATTTCGCCCGCAGCATCGCGCCAATGGATTGCTTGCCGGTTGCCATCGGCCATGCCTTTATAGCTGGTCAGCAGACGGCTATCCAAACTGTGATAATCGGCCAGTCGCCGTCCCTTAATGCAGCTATAACCCTCAAATTCCGGGTTATCCTTGTTGCCGTGCGTTGCCACCGGAATGCCGTCTTCAAAATCGACAATCAGCCCACAATGTGCGTGACAGGCTCGGCACATGACATGTCTTTGTCCAGTAAATGAGTCGGTGACCATAATCTCTCTCCACAGGTTCGCACGGCCATTGCAATTTGTTTTTTAATCGTTCAATTAACCGGCTATCGATTCCAGCAATATCGCAGAGTATCGCACTCTGCCACTGACCCAAATGATAAGGAAGCAGGAGTAAGCGGATGGCTGACAAACCGACTAAAGTCGAGTTGAAGGAATATGAGGATCAGGCAAATGTGTGGTTCAAAGAGAACACGGTCCGCGATCCCGGCTTCATGTTGCCACTGACCTTCATGGAGGTTTCCACCGACCAGCAGTTTGATTTCCTGCAGCAGTGGCAGCGCAAAGTTTATGAAGCAGGCTATCTTGGAGCCAGCTGGCCAAAGGAATATGGCGGCGGCGGAATGCATCCCGATTTTCAGCGGGCGGCAACACGGGCGATGAAGAAACACGACGCGCCGATCATGATCAACGCGATTGGCAATGGTTGGGCGGGACCGTTGATTTTGGATTTGGGGACTGAAGAGCAGAAGAAAAAATATATTCCCGGCATGCTCAGCGCGGAAGAAATATGGGCCCAGGGATTTTCTGAGCCGGAAAATGGCAGCGACCTTGGCAATGCCCAGCTTAAGGCGGTGAAAGACGGTGACGAATATGTCCTCAATGGATCGAAAATCTGGACGTCGCTGGGGGATCGCGCGAAATATATGATCTTGCTCGCACGCACGGATTTCGATGCGCCGAATAAATATGCAGGGCTCAGCTATTTCCTCAACCCGATGAAGATTGATGGTATTGAAACGACGAAGATCAAAAAGCTCACTGGCGAATATGGTTTTGTGCAGT
>CALKXX010000088.1 GCA_938003725.1 uncultured Sphingomonadaceae bacterium
ATGCAACCTTCGCCGGCTTCAGCCAGGCCCTCTGCGTCGGAGATCAAAACCACCTTGCCGCCGCGCGCACGGACTTCCTGCATATTGCTGACGGTTTTCTCAAACAATGGCCCAGACGGCGCCAGAACAATCACCGGGACCGCTTCGTCAATCAACGCAATGGGACCGTGTTTCATTTCACCCGAAGCATAACCTTCTGCATGGATATAACTGATTTCCTTGAGTTTTAGCGCACCTTCCAATGCCAGCGGATAATCCGGACCACGGCCCAGATAAAGCACGTCACGTGCAGGAGCGATCAGATGCGCCATGTCCGCAATATCTTCGTCATGGGCCAATGCAGCGTTAAGCGCAGCTGGCGCCTCCGTGAGATGCTTCACAACTTCACGCTCTTCGTCACGTGTCATCTCGCCCTTCACGACCGCAAGATGCGCGGCGAGCGCGGCGAGCACGGCCAACTGACAGGAAAAAGCCTTTGTCGATGCCACACCGATTTCCGGCCCGGCATGCGTGGGAAGCAACAAGTCTGCCTCGCGCGCCATCGAACTGGTCGGCACATTGACAACGACACCAATTTTCTGCCCGTTATCCTTGCAATGCCGCAGCGCCGCCAAAGTATCTGCTGTCTCGCCCGATTGAGAGATAAACATCGCCAGTCCGCCCGGTTCCAGAACCGGTTCGCGGTACCGGAATTCGGACGCGACATCCAGGTCAACCGGCACGCGCGCGAATGTTTCAAACCAATATTTTGCAACCATCGCTGCGTAATAACTGGTGCCGCACGCGACAATGGTAATCCGCTTAATGTCCTTTAGATCAAAATCCATTTGCGGCAGTGCGACCTGTTGTTCCAGGGGACGTATGTAAGACGAGAGTGTCTGGGCAACTACCGTGGGCTGCTCGAATATCTCTTTTTGCATATAATGCCGATAATTCCCCTTCTCGATCGTCGCAGCAGACACTCCGGAAGTCGTTATTTCGCGTTCTACCGGGTTGTTATCTTCGTCGAAAATCTGCGCGTCGTCAGCGGTTACGACTACCCAGTCGCCCTCTTCCAGATACGCAATTTTCTGGGTCAATGGTGCCAGTGCCAATGCATCGGAACCCAGAAAAGTCTCACCCTCGCCATAACCAACGACCAACGGGGAACCAAGCCGCGCACCGATCAACAGATCGGGATGTGACTTGAACGTGATCGCCAAAGCAAAAGCGCCGCGCAATTGCGGCAACACCGCTTTCACTGCGTCCTGCGGTGATTTCCCCTGCTCTACCAACTCGCTGACCAGATGTGCGACAACCTCGGTATCGGTCTCACTTTCAAATGTGCGTCCGCGTTCAATCAACCCTTCGCGTAAGGACTTGAAATTCTCGATAATACCATTGTGCACCAGCGCCACTTCGTCAGTAGCATGGGGATGAGCGTTAGAAGTCGTCGGCGCACCGTGGGTAGCCCAGCGGGTATGTGCGATCCCGATATTGCCGGCGGCGTCATCATCTTTCAGAACATCGACCAGATTGACCAGTTTTCCCTCGGCCCGGCGGCGGATGAGTTGACCACCATATACTGTACAAACACCGGCGCTGTCATAGCCGCGATATTCCATCCGCTTCAGGCCATCGACCAAGCGGTCAGAGACAGGTTCTTTACCAACAATTCCGATAATTCCGCACATATTTTCTGTCTTTCTTGCTTCTAGTTTAGTTTTCCATTCGTCATTGCGAGCGAAGCGAAGCAATCCAGCATGTCGATTTGCCGCTCTGGATTGCCGCACCGCCTTCGGCTGCTCGCAATGACCAAAAGGTTAAAGTCATAGCGTGTAAGGTATCCTTATGCCCGGCATCTCGGCCGGAAAATCCTGACTATTTCGTGTAATGAGAATACGTCCGCTGAGCTGTGCCGAGGCGAGAATGACCGCATCCATCGCTTTCAATCGTCGACGGTCACTGCGCAGTAACGCCGCTCGCCGTCCGATTTCTTCATTCACTTCGATAATATTGAAAAAGGAGAGAAATTCTTCTGCTCTATCACCATCGTCAGGAAGCGCCTTGGTCAGCACCTCGACCCAGGTCAGGCGGCTGATATAGCGGCGGTCATAGCGTTGCAACTCAACATTGGCGCGGCCGATATCGTTGAGCGCATCAAACAGGATGTTGGAATCGAATACAGCTTCATTCATCGCCACGCCACCTAAGCCGATTTCCGGCGATAGCGCTCGGCTTCGCGGTCGTCATTGGCGTCGAACAGATCTGGAAATTCCTTGCGCACATCCCAGTAATCCGGGTCCCAGGGCCGTGTCCACGACGCCCGCTCGCGGCGCTGCCATTCGACCGGATCCTTCGCATCCCGGCGATCACGCCAGATACCGAAATATTTCTCAATGCCCTCTTTGGAAGCCTCCGCCCGGAACGCCGCCACCGCCTCCCGCAGCAACTGCGCCCGCGAAGTCCCCTGCTCCGCCGCCTGCGCGTCAAGCCATGCGACATCTTCTTCGGATAGATCGGCGAGAATGCGAGTCATGATATATTGATATCATATCATGATATCATGTCAAGTTACAACGAGCGTTAAATGAGTTAACTCAACAACGAGCGGATTTATCTCGCCATGAAAGCTTTGGATCATCGCATTGAGCATTGGCTCCGGTCGAACACGTTCCATGTCCAACGGATGGCCTGCCTGTTCGCCAAGGATGAACAGGAACGCGAGTTGGCTGCGACCATTGCCTTCGCGGAAGGGATGGATAGCATTCAATTCAGCCAAAAATTCTGCTGCGAATGTCACAAATTTGGTTTTGGACGGTTCGTTAAATACCTGTTCTTTGCGCAAAGTACCGAACAATTTTTCCATCTGATCCTCGATATGCTCGGGATAACAGAAGGTCGAACCATCTTTGGACGTGCGAACCGTTCGGTACGCGCCTGCCCATCTGTAAACATCCTGAAAAAGGTGATGGTGGACAGCCTGATAATGCTCAGGGTTGAAAATGCCGTCGGGAAGAGGTTCTATCGCGCGCAATGTCGCCATCTCGGTTTCAAATGCAGATAATTTTACAGCGTCTCTTATATCAGGAATATTTTTGAGAACGAAGCTGTCAGGATAACAATAGGGGTCGTCAAATGCATCATATGGAGACGATTGACTCACGTTTTATAAGCACGGACGGTTTCCAAGCGGACCTTATGGGTGCTGATTTTCCCGCTAGAAGCAGACGAAACTCGTTTCTTACCGGCGCTAGACAATTTTAACCCTTCGACAGCCGAAATAGCTTCGAAGGCTTTTCTACCCAAAACGTATTTTCCAGAACTCATAGTAACCTCACTAAATAAACATAAGAACTTGGGTGATCAAAATCCACACATATTTCCGGCATTGCGTGGCTAATCTTATAAACTCGTGTCTTTAGGAGCGCTTTAATTCCCGCTAATAATATCGCCAAGCGTCCCCAGTGCAGACCCCTCGCCTCTATTCTCGCCCTTACGCGGCTTCGCAGCGGCCAGCATCCGTCCCGCCAGCCTTGAAAATGGCAGCGATTGTATCCACACCTTGCCCGGCCCGCGCAACCGCGCGAAAAACACGCCTTCTCCGCCGAACAGCATCGATTTTACGCTGCCCACGGTCTGCAAATCAAAATCCACACCAGAGGTCATCGCCGCGACACAGCCGGTGTCGACATGCAGTTCTTCGCCCGCTTTCAATTCGCGTTCGATCACCATGCCGCCCATCTGCACAAATACCCAGCCATCGCCAGTCAGTTTCTGCATGATGAACCCTTCACCGCCGAAGAGGCCGGTCAGCACGCGTTGTTGAAAGGCAATACCGATTTCCACACCCTTGGCCGCTGCAAGAAAGCTATCCTTCTGACAGATCAGCGTCCCGCCAACGCTATCCAGTTTGATCGGCAAGATAATCCCCGGCACCGGCGCACCAAAGGCAACCCGCGCCTTGCCCTGCCCCTGATGCGTAAAGACAGTGGTAAACAGACTTTCCCCCGTCACCAGCCTTTTGCCAGCGCCGAGCATCTTATCCATGAAACCGCCTTCCTTGGCGCTGCCGTCACCAAAGACTGTGGTCATCTCCACACTCGCATCTTTCCAGACCATCGCGCCTGCCTCGGCCACCGCACTTTCACCGGGATCAAGCTCAATCTCGCAAAATTGCAGTTCCTGACCCTTGATCTCAAAATCAATATCATCGCTGACACCGATCTGGCGGCTATGGCTCCACGGGCTGTTCCGCATTTTGGGTCTCCTCTGCTAAGTTTGATTGCGCGAAATATGACGCACAAATGCCTCAGAGGATAGGACATTTATGCCGGAGGTGGGCTATTTGCCTTTTGCGGCTTTTTTCTTGGTGCTGGCCGCGTTAAACCGATCTGCCCAGCCTTCTTTGGCAGTCTGTTCGGCTCGGACCAGCGCCAGATCGCCAGCTCCCACATCTTTCGTCACGGTCGCGCCAGCCCCGACAATCGCACCCTCGCCAATGGTGACGGGTGCTACCAACGCGCTGTTGCTGCCGATAAATGCACCTTTGCCAATCACGGTCTTATATTTGAAATAGCCATCATAATTGCAGGTGATCGTCCCCGCGCCGATATTCGCGCCCTCACCCACTTCGGCATCGCCAAGATAGGTCAGGTGGCTGGCCTTAGCCCCTTTGCCCAGTACAGCCTTTTTCATCTCGACAAAATTACCGATTTTCGAACCTTCTTCGAGCACCGCCCCGGGGCGCAGGCGAGCGAACGGACCAACGCTGGTGTCGGCACCAATGGTCGCGCCTTCGATATGGCTATGGCCTTTGATCGTTGCGCCGCTGGCAATCGATACACCGGGACCAAAGAACACATTGGGTTCTATCACTACATCTGAAGAAACCTGCGTATCATACGAAAACCAAACGGTTTCAGGGGCAATAAGAGATACACCATCGGCCATTGCGCGGGCACGGCGGCGTTGCTGCCATTCGCCTTCCATATGCGCCAGTTCCGCGCGGCTGTTGATACCGGCAACATCAAACGGGTCGGTTAGCACTACCGCACAATGACGGCCATCTTCATTGGCGATATTGACGATATCTACAAGATAATATTCTTTCGATGCGTTGTTGTTATCGACGCGGTTAAGCAGCGCGAACAGGTCAGATGCCTTTGCCGCCATCAGCCCGGAATTACAGGTTCGGCACGCACGCTCCGTCTCGCTCGCGTCCTTATGCTCGACCATCTTGGTCACTCGGTCGCCGTCGGTTATCACCCGGCCGTAGGCCTGTGTATCTTCAGGTTCAAACGCCAGCACGACCACCGCGGGCGCATCATCGGCGTTCAGGCGATCAATCATCGCCTGCATCGTTTTGGTCGGCACGAATGGCACGTCGCCATAGAGGATCAGCACATCACCATCGAAACTGGAAAGCGCATCTTCCGCCATTTGCACGGCATGGCCGGTGCCCAATTGTGGTTCCTGCACAGCCAGATCGCTTCCCGTGCCCGCTAGCGCGGTTTCCAGCTGCTCTTTGCCGCTACCAACAATCACAACCTTTTTTGCAGGGTTAAGGTCATCGACCGCATCCATCAAGTGATGCAACATAGGTTTTCCGGCAATCGGGTGAAGCACTTTATGCTTTTTGGATTTCATCCGGGTGCCTTGTCCGGCGGCCAGGATTATCGCTGCAAGTGGGCGGTTACTCATTCAATTGTTTCCCGTTAACTTCATTTTTGCGGCCATGGCATGATGATAGTTGATTTGCCAGCATGTTTCACTTCTATCGCGGCCCTGCCCCGCCTTTGCGCCATTTGGTCCAGAGATGCTTTGTCAGCATCACTGGCGGCATGCGTAACCAGTGTGACCGGACATAAAATGCCTGCCGCGTCATTTTTCTGATT
This sequence comes from uncultured Sphingomonadaceae bacterium, assembly GCA_938003725.1. Classification (GTDB taxonomy): domain Bacteria; phylum Pseudomonadota; class Alphaproteobacteria; order Sphingomonadales; family Sphingomonadaceae; genus Parasphingorhabdus. Next base: position 5,877 of record CALKXX010000088.1, read on the forward strand.
TCGCCGCCATATTCATCACGGGCGAGCAGGCGTTTCTTGAACGCCCCACTCCAGAACTCACTGCGTTGCCATAATGATGGGACCTTGGTTCCATAAAGATCGTGGGCATGCCAAGCAGATCGGCGAACGGCCTGTGTCAATTGATGTTGCTCAGCCCGCTTTTCCAGTTTTTCCCACATCCCGGGGTCTTCGCTGGTAAAATGACTCAACAGGCAATGCATATCCCACAAGTTACGCAGTCCGCCCGCCAAATCACCGTCAGCCATCAAATGCGCAGCACAGTGACAGATCATATCTTCCGGCGACATGATATAAAGGCCGCTATCCAGCTGCACCGCGTCATCCAGCATCGCCTGTGCATCCGGCGTTGGTCCGGCGGTTAGCGGCAAGGTGGTATGGTGCACGTCAATCATCCGGTCCCGTTCCCGGTGAATGAGCGGGGGCAACTCATGCATATATTCGCGGTAATATTGATCGTCATAGGGATCGGGCTTTACCCATTCCCATCCGGCATCCAACAGCATCTCTTCAACCTCGCCAAGGTCATTGCGCGCAACCATGATATCTAAATCGCCGATGCTGCGCCCTGACCCCGCCTCCAGACCAGCCGCAACATAGGCAGTACCCTTCATCAGGATCACCTTGCCGTCATAGTTTGCCAGAGCGCGTCTTGCGCAACCCGCCTCCCACAAGGCTTGCCTGCGCGCCAATTTGGCAGAGACGATGGCGTCCTCCAATACTGGCTTGACCTGACCCGGCACGTCAACATTGATCAATCGGTGGGCCAATGTGCCGATCAATGCTTCCGCGCGCGCGATGCTGATCAATCCCGCCCAAACGGCGCCATCGGTGGGCACGTGATTTGACGGATCGCGCAATAGGTCAACCAGCATCTGTGCAGAGGGAACTGAGCGACGCGTCATAGGTGTTCATTCCAAAGAGTATCAATGGTTTCAATGACTTGCTTGCCAGAGTCGAAATCGATTGCGCGTGTTGGAACGGTGTCGACAAAGCCCGTCAAAGCTTCGAAACTAGCCTGCCCCAAGGCCACATAGTTGGTGGAGGCCTGAGTCAACCGCACAAAGACTTCGCTTTTCCCCATCTCTCGAACTGCCGGTTCATAACCGAAGCGTGGAAAGAGCAGCAAAGCCGGTTTTGCGGGCTCCTCCATCGCATGCAGCGCCTTTATTGGCGGGATCAGGTGCCGGATATCACCCTTGGGCGTCGCCTTCATCATCGGGCCAAACCGATCGGCAGGCGCGATATCCTCCATTGCTGCGATTGCTTGATTTTTCAGGCTTATCAAGCGCGGAAAAGGATAGATATTTCCGGTAATCGGACAAAGCAGAGCAAATTCATCCCCCATGAACCGCCATCCCTGTTCGCCAAGCATGGCGGATAAGGTGGACTTGCCGGAACCCGACAGTCCGGTCATCAGCAACGCTTTGCCGTCTTTCTCCACCGAACTCGCATGCAACAACAAATGCCGCCGCCACCCCAACGCCATTTGCAGGTTCATCCCCATTTCAGCGGCCAATAATCCTTGAGCGAGTGGAAGAGGAGCAGCGTCGGGTAACCAATAATCGCCAGAAATATGCACGGAAGGCCGAATATAGCGCCGCCAAGGCTTCTCTGGCTCCAAGCGCACCGTAAAATCAACATATTGATCCGGCAACGCAGGATAATCACGATATAGTGATTCCAGTTCTTCCAATGGGCGGTGCCATGTGGACGCCAATCGAAATCGTGCCGGGCCGATTTTTAGAAAAAGTTCATGTAGCTGTCCCATCAACTCAAACTCGTTCAACCAAACCAAGTTGCTGCAATTCGTCAAGGCGCGCCAGCACGATCTCGGTCACATCCGCATCCGTTTCCAGATCAAAATCTTCCGACAACCTAACCGCAATTTCATTGGCCGACATCGCGTCATCACTCATGACGCCGAGGATAGCAGGGACCGGATCGGCGATCATATGCGTTACCCCCGATGCCATTTGATACAGCACAGTCATGCTGTCCAGCTTGTGGCTGATCAGTTGGTCGGATTTCAGGGCGCGATAACGCTGGCTCATACGCTTCTTCTACCGGATCAATGAAGGAACCAGCCGCGTAGCACAAATTTCTTAATTTTAGTTGGAGTTGTCAGTCGTTTATCGCGGCATTTGTAGCGAAGCGTAACAGGTAAACCCACTTTGACCGGATTGCAGACGACGGATATAGTTCACATAAGCCCGTGATTGATCATAAGAAGTGCCCGGCAAAGACCGTCCACGCATCGCGCGCTTCACCTCTTCACCGGTAAAATTGCGGCCTGCGGGCGGAAAAGCGCCGGGTGTATCGGCAGACACAATTTTGCCGTCTGGCGCAATATAACCACCGGCAGCGTGATTCCCTGGAACAGGAATCTCACAGTTCAACACAGAACCCGCGGTTTGAGCCAGTGCTGGCTTGATACTAACCACGGCAGATGCGGTTACAGCACCCATCATAAGGGCACGCCGCCGCGAGACGATCCCGGCATCGTTAATCTCTTCACCAACCTGATTTGAACTATTTTTGTCTGTCATGACATTCCCGATTTCAATCCAGCTATCTCATAAAAGCAAATTTCGTTAAAGGCGAGTAAACACTGTCGCCGCTCATG
>CALKXX010000089.1 GCA_938003725.1 uncultured Sphingomonadaceae bacterium
GAAGAAGCCGAAGCGCTCTGCGACCGGATTGCGATTATCAACCATGGCAAGCTGATAGCGCTGAAAACCACACCGGAACTCGTTGACATGGCGCGGGAAAAACTGGTCGAACTAACATTGGATCGTGATTTGTCGGAAGAGTCAGAGGCCGTAAATTTTGCGGATGACCTGTTCTTAAAGGCAGAGATTGTTGGGCCGCGTACGGTCGCGGTCACATATAACAAAGATCGGACAAATGCCGGCGGGGTTATGCGCGCCATACAGAAACGGGGATATGAGATTGTCGATGTCACCACCCGGGAAGCTGACCTTGAAGATGTGTTTCTCAACTTAACCCGCACTGACAAGTCTCTCGCCGCATGAATCAGCACGATGTTATCATTATCGGGTCAGGGGCTGCCGGTCTAAGCGCCGCAATAACTTTGGCGCGCACGCATAAAGTCTTGGTGCTTGCCAAAGGTGAACTGGCAGGCGGTTCTACTGCATGGGCGCAAGGCGGTATCGCCGCGGTGTTGGATGCTGGCGATACATTTGAAAATCACATAAGCGACACAATGATCGCAGGCGCAGGTCTGAACCGCCGCGAAACCGTTGAATTCGTTGTTGAAAATGCACCGGCTGCCATTGAGCGTCTAGTCGATATGGGCGTGCCGTTTAACGAGGATGAAGATGCTCTCCACCTGACCCGAGAGGGTGGCCATAGCCATCGGCGCATCGTCCATGTTGATGATGCGACCGGTTGGGCGGTGCAGGATGCATTGCAAAAGACAGCTGCTTCACATCCGAATATCACGCTAAAACCGCATATGGTGGCGATTGACCTGATCGCAGATCGCCACAGAGAGTCTCCTGACGGGTCGAAAAATGTGTGGGGCGTATATGCGCTGAATAACGAAACCGGTCATGTGGAGACGCTAACGTCGCGTGCCACCATCGTGGCGAGCGGAGGAGCGGGGCGAACCTATCTATTCTCCACTGCACCGCGCGGAGCGACCGGCGACGGCATCGCAATGGCATGGCGGGCCGGTGCACGGGTTTCCAATATGGAGATGATGCAATTCCACCCGACATGCCTGTATAACCTGGAGGTCAAAAATTTCTTGATCACAGAGGCCGTACGCGGAGAAGGCGGGCATCTAAAACTGCCAAATGACGCAGGCTCCGAAGCCGGCGAACGCTTCATGCAGCGCTTTGACCCGGAACGCATGGAGCTTGCGCCGCGCGATATTGTCGCTCGTGCAAATGACCATGAAATCAAGCGCTTAGGGCTAGATTACGTCCACCTGAATATCTCTCATCGCGATCCGGAATTTGTCCGTCAACATTTTCCCAATATCCATGAAAAGCTGACCGGTCTGGGTATTGATATGACCACAGAACCGATTCCAGTGGTTCCAGCTCAGCATTATACATGCGGGGGCATATTGATCGATCTGGCCGGGCGCACCACCCTGCCCGGGCTTTATGCAGCGGGGGAAGCAAGCGAAAGCGGCCTGCACGGTGCCAATCGACTGGCATCAAACAGCCTGCTCGAATGCTTTGTATTTGGCGATGCCGCCGCACGCGATATTGCCGAACATTGGGACGACCTGCCCGAACCCCCTGCGATCAATCCATGGGATGAAAGCCGGGTGACGGATAGCGATGAAGAGGTTGTTATCAAACAAACATGGACCGAAATTCGCCGCTTCATGTGGAATTATGTCGGCATTGTCCGCACCACAAAACGCCTGGAACGCGCACAGCACCGCATAGACTTGCTTCGCGAAGAGGTAGAGGAATATTATAGCAATTTCCGGGTCACACAGGATTTGATCGAGCTACGGAATCTGATCGAAGTGGCGGACTTGATTGTGAAATCAGCACTGGCGCGAAAGGAAAGCAGAGGACTGCACTATATTACCGATTATCCAGAGTTGCTGGATCAGGCGGTAGATACGATATTGTCGCCTTAACGGCCGGTCTCACAGACCAATAAAACCATATTGTTGAGCACAAAAAACCCCGCCGAATTTCTCCGGCAGGGTCTTTTATCTGTCTATCTGTTGTCGAAGTTAGGCGTAGCTAACAGTGACATTCGATTTGCGGCGACGCATTGAACCACCGATCAAACCAAAGCCAAAAATCATCATGGCCCAAGTCGTTGGTTCTGGAATACCGCCAGCGGTTCCCAGCAAGCTGACATAGTCAACGCTGTAACCATCACCGCCGGTCAGGCTGATGACCACATTGTTGTTCGCAATCAGCGATCCATCTGCGATCCCAAAGGTATAGGTCAGCACTTCCTGAAAACCATTGGCGCCTGTATTTTGAGGTATCATTCCAACCGAAACACCATTGACCAGCACATCATAGGTACCGATGTCCGCGATCCCGGCAATTCTCATTTCCAGAGAAAGGCCGGTTCCGCCGCCAAATGCGAGGGAATAGCTTGGGTTGTTAAAAGCGTCCCACTCGTCGGTGAATGCTGGGTCACTGGCCGTCGCATTGCTGGTGAAGAAAACGCCGCCAAGGTCATCGCGCCACAGCGAACCATCTGCACAGGTTCCACCCAGACCGAAGCAATCGTCGTCGCCCGCCATAGCAAGCACAGCTGCTTGAGACGGAGCAGCCATAAACATGGCCGAAGCTGTAACAGCCGACGCCATCAATATCTTTTTCATAATCATATCCCTGTAACTAACGCTATCGCCCGTACTCATTTTGAGTATTGACGAAATTCTGCGATATATTTGCGGACCCTCACTCAAAACGCCCCCTCACTTGGGCGATCTCGAATATTAACTGTGTGTAAACTATCTCACGAGATTTTGCAAACTGGGCGCAAAACTGCGGTCTTTGATTGTGCCAAAATGATACAATCGCCTTTGCTTACCGCCCGATCGTTCATTTGGCGGTGCCGATCACCTTGTCGCTGACCTTGTGGTTCTCCAGCTCCGCCGGGTCAAACCAGACCGGTTTCAGCTTATGGTCCACAAAAAACTGCATCTGGTCCGTATAATGTTTGGATTTTGGCCGTGTGGTGGCGGCGCCAAATGGCTGGATGGAGCGCGAGGTAACATTTCCGGCATTGTCCCACTCGACAAACTGGATGAAGCTATCGCCATGACGGACCGACAGCCGCCCATCCTCCTCAATATCCCACAAAGTAGACGCTCGGATAGTATCGTTGCCGCCGTCCAGTGGCAGATCGACATTGCCCTGGCGCAGGCGCAGTACATCACCCATTGGCGGGTCTATCTTGCCAAAATACTTTGTCAGATGGTCGACCGTTTCTTGTAATATTTCCCTTGGATCGGGTACTATCCCGCGCTGATAATGCGCCTTGTTCGCTGGGCGCAGTGTCATTAGCGCCAACGCATCAGCCGGAGATTTTCCTTCCAGATCCCAATCCCAGCTCGCCAGTAATTTTTGCGCTTTTGCAAGTTCTGGCGAATCCGTCAGATCCAGTGCAGCGATCTTGCCCATCCAGTCTTCGGCATAACCGGCTTTCATATAGGCTGTGTCATATTTCAGCTCACGCAACTCCTCGTCTGTAATCTTGCCGTCCTCCAATGCCAGCTCAAACAGATAGATGGATTGCCGCGACCGGTTTGTTTGATCATCCTCGATACCCATGAGCGGTGAATAGGTCTCTCGTTTCAACTCATCGCCCGGTCCAGCAGCTACATAGGGGGTATTGTTCGCATTCATGACATAACCCGACGCCGGATTTATGAGAGCGGGCACCCGGGTAAAGGGCAACGTCTTTTGCCACACCGCTTCAGACGTGTTGCCGGGCAAAACCGTTCGCCAATCGAACCCTTCGGCGCGGTCGGGAAACATCGCATTATAGAACATACCGATATTGCCCTTGGCATCTGCATAAACAAAATTGGTCGCAGGAACCCCCTGCCCACTCATCGCCGCTTGCCATTCTTCAAAATTTTTCGCTTTGTTGATACGATAATATTGCGTGAGCATATCGAGCTGGTCCATACCCGCATAGCGGATCGCAAACGCACCCTCGTCGTTCATGATCACTGGACCATGTACAGAGCGATATACAATCTGCGGGTAAGGAATAACAAACGGGCCAAACTTGATTTTCAGCCAGACACGCTTCTTCTCCAATGACTTCCATGCACCATCATATTGATATTGGCTGCGCGTCTGGTTGAGTGTGAGTTTATAGATATCAATCAGATCAGGCCGATTTACCGTGTTGGTCCAACCCAGATATTTGTTGTGACCCAAAAATGGAAAAGGCGACCCGGGGAAATTGGCGCCGGCGAAATCCCACCCTTGTTCGCTGTGCACGACCAGTTCGTACCATGACACATTCCCGCGCAAGGGTTGATGCGCGTTCGAGATCAACCGCGTTTTACCATCCGGTGACCGATTGGGAGAGACTGCATAGGCATTAGATCCGTTTTCATCTGGATCAGGTCCGACCGGCGTGATCAATTTATCCTTACTCAAGGGATGGATCGATTTTTTCTCTGTTTTCCCCGAAAGATTGGGTCCCCCCTCTTTTGGCAATGGTTCGTTGGCGGTCAATCGTTGGATCGGACCATTTAGACCAAAGAAAAATGGTGAGCGCAGAACGAAACCCGCTGCAATATCGCGGCCATTGACGGGAAATAATTTGGACAGCTTAACCTCTTCGGGATATTCTTTGGCATAGGCGTTCAATCCCGAAGCATAGCCATCCAGCAGCGCGCGGACATCTTCTGGCAACCCGTCATATTTGCGTTCGACCGTGCCTTGGATGTCGATCAGTTCCGCGACATAGTCAATCGGCGCGCCATCTGCACCGTTCAGCGTTGCCATACGTCCGCGCGTCATCGCGGTGACTTCTTGCAAGGTTGAAAAATCATCCTCTGCATGAGCATAAGCAACGCCATAGGCCACATCGGCGTCGGTTTTACCGAATATGTGGGGCACACCGAAATCATCACGGACGATGCGTGCACTATATTCGCGGTCCGGCGGTGCGGCAGCGTCTTCGACGCTCATCGGCTCCCAAATGGCCAGCGCAACGCCGGTCAGCACAACCAGAATCAGAAGCCCCAATCCGATCCGCTTGATTACCTTCATGATATTACCTTTTTCTATGGGAAACAGTCTTGCCCTTTGTTCGCTCTTGCGCAAAACAGCGACATTGGTCAACCGGGCTCAATTCAGATTTCGCAAACCACTCGCCGTTCACTTACGCCGCAAAGGAATGTTCATGTCACAATTCAAAACTCCAGGTCTTTTTCTTTTGGCAGCATTGCCTCTATTGGCGATATCGGCGCCCACACATGCGCAGTCCGTCCTAGGGTCAGGGGTGCCTGCGAGCAGCGAGCCGAATAGTACCGAAAGACCGGTTTCCTTTGCCGAGCAAGCACCGCCCAACGGTGCTCTGATCATCCTCATGCAAAATGAAAGCCTGCCGGAAACCGCGGCCCTTTCCGCCAATGAACGTAGCGCGGTGGAAGCAGCCATTGCCTCTGCCAGTTTCAAGGGCGAATCAGGACAAACGCTAGAACTCAGAGGTATTGGCGGCCACCCCCTGATACTGCTTGCCGGCGCTGCACAATCCAGCAGCGAAGCTCTTGACTGGCGTTCCCCCGCTGGCAGTGCGGCACAGAAATTGTTGAAGGAAGATGTCGAGCTTGCGATTCTAGGCGCGACCGGTGCCAGCGCTATGGCCGATGCCGCGCTTGGATTTGCACTGGGCCAATACCGGTTTGACAGATATCAGACCGATGTAGACAAAGCTCCATCCAGTCGGAAGGTGACGGTCGTTGGTGCAGATGCATCAGCTGCGCAAAACCTGTGGAACAGCCGCCACAAACATTTGGCGGAAAGCGTCAACATGGTGCGCGATCTTCAGAGTGAACCAGCCAATACCATCTATCCGCAAAGCTTCGTGGACCGGGTCAGCGCCGCCTTCAAAGGGGTGGGCAATGTGCGCATCGAAATACTCGATGAAGCGGCGATGCGCAAAATGAACATGGGCGCGATAGTCGGTGTTGGTCAGGGCAGCCCGCGTGGATCCCGGATGATGATTGTCACCTATTCCGGGGGAACCGGCGCACCATTGGCGCTGGCCGGAAAAGGTATCACCTTTGACACTGGCGGTATCTCGATAAAACCCAATAAAGGCATGTGGGCCATGAAGGCGGATATGTCCGGTGCGGCTGCGGTTATGGGCGCAACATTGTCGCTCGCCAAAAGCCGTGCGCCGGTCAACATCGTTGCAGTGGCGGCGCTCGCGGAAAACATGCCCGGTGCGAATGCACAACGCCCGGGAGATGTCGTCCGCACCTATGGCGGCAAAACCATCGAAATCCTGAGCACCGATGCGGAAGGACGATTGGTATTGGCCGATGCGGTGCAATATGTCGCGGATCGCTATAAACCATTTGCGTTGGTCGACATTGCGACGCTGACAGGTTCTGTCGGACGGGCGCTGGGCGATGAATATGCAGGACTGTTCGCGCGCGAAGACAAGGTGGCACAGCGCGTGTTGAGCGCTGCAGAAAAGAGCGGCGAGCATCTATGGCAACTTCCGCTCCACCCCGCTTATGCAAAAGCAGTGCGTTCGGACATCGCGGATGTCAAAAACTCCGGTGTTACAGGTGCGCCCGGTGCCAGTGCTGGCGCACATTTTATCGGATATTTTGTCGATAAATCTTTGCCATGGGCGCATCTTGATATTGCCGGTGTTGATTGGAACAGTTCTTCTAAGCCGCTCACCCCGAAAGGCGCGTCCGGCTTTGGCGTGCGTCTGTTGGATCAACTGGCGCGTGATTGGACAGAATAGCGCGAACACATAAATTTTCTTAAATCCCTTGTGTGATAAAATCGTCACACCATATCTGTTGAAGATAGAAATGAGGGAACGAGACAATGAATCTCGAGAAGTTTACAGACCGCGCCAAAGGTTTTTTGCAAAGCGCACAAACGGTCGCGATCCGGATGAACCATCAACAGATCGCGCCGGAGCATCTTGCAAAGGCCTTACTAGAAGACGAACAGGGGATGGCCGCTGGCCTAATCACCAAAGCTGGCGGAAACGCGAAAAAAGCTCACCAGGAAATTGATGCGGCATTGGCAAAAATTGCTGCGGTCTCGGGCAGCGGTGCGCAGCAGACACCGGGATTAAACAATGATGCGGTGCGCGTATTAGACACTGCCGAACAAGTCGCGGAAAAGGCTGGCGACAGTTACGTGACGGTGGAACGCTTGCTGCTTGCTTTGGTTCTTTCAACCACAACACCCGCGGGCAAAGCACTTGGAGCAGCCGGCATTACCGCCGATGCGCTCAACGGAGCAATCAATGAATTGCGCGGGGGCCGCACCGCAGACACCGCCTCTGCCGAAGATCGATATGAGGCGATGAAAAAATTCGCGCGCGACCTGACACAAGCAGCGCGCGACGGAAAGCTGGACCCTGTCATCGGCCGGGACGAAGAGATCCGCCGGACTATCCAAATTCTCGCTCGCCGGACCAAAAACAACCCCGTGCTTATTGGCGAACCTGGCGTAGGCAAGACCGCCATCGCAGAGGGTATGGCGCTGCGTATTGCCAATGGCGATGTGCCCGACAGCTTGAAAGACCGGTGGTTAATGTCGCTAGATATGGGGTCATTGATCGCTGGCGCAAAATATCGGGGCGAGTTTGAGGAACGCTTAAAAGGTGTCCTCGATGAAGTGCGCGGCGCAGATGGCGAGATCATATTGTTCATCGACGAAATGCACACGTTGATCGGTGCGGGCGCATCGGAAGGCGCCATGGATGCATCCAACTTGCTGAAACCTGCCCTGGCGCGCGGTGAGTTGCACTGCATTGGCGCAACGACACTGGATGAATATCAAAAGCATGTGGAGAAAGATCCTGCACTTCAACGGCGTTTTCAGCCCGTGGTCATCGGCGAACCTACAGTAGAGGATACCATCTCCATTCTGCGCGGTTTGAAGGAGAAATATGAGCTGCATCACGGTGTGCGGATTACGGATGGTGCGTTGGTCAGCGCAGCCACGCTCTCCCATCGCTACATTTCAGATCGTTTCCTACCCGACAAAGCCATCGACCTGATGGACGAGGCCGCCTCACGTATTCGTATGGAAGTAGAATCGAAACCGGAAGAGATTGAAACGCTTGATCGGCGGATCATCCAACTGAAAATCGAACGCGAAGCACTTTCGAAGGAAATTGATGACGGGTCCAAATCGCGACTGGAAACATTAGAGAAAGAACTGGCCGAGCTAGAACAACAATCCACCGAATTGACCACACGCTGGCAGGGTGAGAAAGATAAAATTCACGCCGAAGCAAATCTGAAAGAACAATTGGATGCTGCACGACTGGAGCTGGAACAAGCCGAACGCGCCGGTGACCTCGCCAAGGCTGGCGAGCTAAGCTACGGCAAGATACCAGAGCTAACGCGTCAGGTGGAAGAAGCCAGCGGCGCGACAGAAGGCGCCATGCTACGCGAAGAGGTCGTGAGCGAAGACATTGCTTCGGTTGTATCGCGCTGGACGGGTATCCCGGTCGATAAAATGTTGGAAGGTGAGCGCGAAAAGTTGCTCGCGATGGAAGAGATTATCGGTAAGCGGGTCATTGGTCAGCGAGATGCCATCGACGCGGTATCGTCCGCCGTGCGCCGGTCGCGCGCAGGCCTACAAGATCCCAATCGGCCATTAGGTTCATTCCTGTTCCTCGGCCCCACCGGTGTCGGCAAGACCGAGCTAACAAAGGCGCTAGCTGGTTTTTTGTTCGATGATGATCAGGCGATGGTCCGGATCGATATGTCGGAATATATGGAAAAACACAGCGTTGCGCGTTTGATCGGGGCACCTCCGGGATATGTGGGCTACGATGAAGGCGGCGTCCTTACCGAAGCGGTTCGGCGGCGGCCCTATCAAGTGATCCTCTTTGACGAAGTTGAAAAAGCACA
>CALKXX010000090.1 GCA_938003725.1 uncultured Sphingomonadaceae bacterium
AAGCCAATGTGAAATCGGTTGATGACCTGACGCGCATCGTTTCAGAAACCGAAACCAAATTTGGCCGCTTGGACTTTTTGGTCAACAATGCACAGGAAGTGCCGATCGGAAATCTGGATGAAGTTACGGACGAGGTCTATCTTGCCGGTTTTGAGTCCGGTCCTCTTGCTACGATGCGCTTGATGAAATTGGCACGGCCCATCATGGCAAAGAATGGCGGCGGGACGATGATAAACTTGGTCTCCTCAGCAGGTATCCGATGGGACATGGCCGGTTACGGCGCTTATGGTTCAGTGAAGCAGGCGATCCGGTCGTTGACACGGGCCGGTGCATCGGAATGGGGCAGCGAAAATATTCGCGTCCTTTCCATTGCGCCGCATGCGGAATCTCCGGGATTAAAATGGTGGATGGAAAATAATCCCGAAGAGGCGAAGGAATTTTTCAAAACCATTCCTCTGGGCCGTGTGGGTAAATGCGAAGAAGATATTGGTCGCGCGGTGGTTGGGTTGTGCGCACCCGAAATGAGCTATCTGACCGGAGCGACCATTCCGCTGGATGGCGGTCAAGCGAACTTTGATTAAGGACGGGGACTAAGGACGAGTTATGGAAAAGCTGATCTACGCGCTCTGGGAACCAAAGGATGAGGTTTTGAAAAGCCTTCCGGCCAAGCTGACGAAGGCGGGCGCATCAAATATCCGCCTTAATCGGCGCGATGATGCTGTGGCTCCCGCAGCGGCGCTGGCGCAATCGCGCGGCGAAGAGCAGGCGGGGACGGTGGTGCAGTTCTGGTTGCCGTCTTCCAATGATATTTTTCGCACACCCTGTGATCAGGTGATTGCGACATCTTGTGATCACTATCATGCATGGCTGGTCAGCGAATCCACAATAATCCCGAATGTAAATCATAAACCGGAAATGGGCGAGCGCACCTATGGCTTCGCACAACTTGCCTTTCTGACTTTGCCCGATGGAATGGCGTGGCAAGACTGGCGCTCTGTCTGGCGTGATGGTCATACGCAGGTTGCGATCGATACCCAATCCAATTTCGAATATGTGCAGAACCTGGTTGTTGAGCCACTGACCAAAGGTGCAGCACCCTATGTAGCGATTGTAGAGGAGTGTTTCCCGCCCGAGGCGATGACCAATCCATTGGTGTTTTTTGATGCGGAGGGTGATCAGGCGAAGTTTGATAAAAACCTTGCCGCAATGATGGAAAGTTGCGGTCGATTTATCGCGCCCGGGACAATCGATGTGTTTCCAACCAGTCAGTATGATTATCGATCATCATAATTGCTGTCGGTAAGATTGCATTGTGCATTTGCGCAAAATTTCTTCCTTCTAATTTCGCAATTATCGGTTATTTAGGAGGCATAAGGTTGATTTGCGTCGAATCGGGAGATGGATAGCATGAGTGAAGCAAAAGTAGCATTGGTTACGGGAGCCAGCCGCGGAGCGGGTGCAGGAATTGCGCGCGGATTTGGGGAGCTTGGATACACCGTTTATGTCACCGGGCGCACCGTCGAGCCGGGCGATGCCAAAGGGTGGGACGGCACCGTGCTGCCCGGAACCGTTGCCGAAACCGCTGCAAAAGTTACCGATCTTGGCGGCAAGGGCATTGCGGTCATGTGCGATCATGCCGACGATGCGCAGGTCGCAAAATTGTTTGAACAAATTCAGGTAGAGCAGGGCAGGCTTGATGTTCTTGTAAACAACGCGGCCTATATTCACCATCAGTTGATTGAGAAAAAACCTTTTTGGGAAAAAGAAGTTGAGGCCGTCAATATCCTAGATGTCGGTTTGCGTTCAGCCTATGTCGCAAGTTGGCATGCAGCAAAGATGATGGTAGAGCGGGGATCCGGCTTGATCGCATTTGGTTCCTCTTTTGGTGCCAGTTGCTATATGCATGGACCAGCTTATGGCGCGCAAAAATCGGGGCTTGATAAATTTGCCCATGATATGGAGCATGACCTTCGCGATACCGGCGTGGCAAGCGTATCCATCTGGATGGGGCCGTTGGTCACTGAACGATCCTTGATTGCTCAGAAAACCAATCCCGAACAATATGAAGGTTTTATCGACACCGCTGAAAACCCGGAATTCACCGCACATATATTGGACGCGATTGACAAAGCACCGAACCGCAGTGAACTTTCCGGGCAGACATTGATCGCTGCAGAAGTTGCAAAAGAATTGGGCGTGACAGATCGCGGTAAGGAACGGCCCAGCTATCGTGAGATGTTGGGCAGCCCATCGGATAAAAATCCGGCGGCAGTCTATTAACGTGACAAAAATTGATCCTGTATTTGCCGCAGTGGCCGCTCCGGGGTCGCCTTTTGAAATTGGTGCGCGCGACGGCATGCGGCAATTTGTCAACGCGCCCAGTGATATCAATCAATTGATCGAAGCAGCGCGATTTCACGGTGACAAAGACTTTATCGTCGAAGGTGCACGTCGTTTGAGTTTCCGTGATGTGTTTGAACGGCGCGATGCACTGGCCGGACAGCTCGCAATTGAGCGCGGCGATCATATCGCCATCTGTATGCGCAACAGGGCCGAATGGATGATCGGTTTTCTGGCTATCATGCGTGCCGGCGGTGTTGCCGTTCTGGTCAATAGCCGCGGCGCTCCTGAAGAGCTCGCTTCGGCGATTGACAATGCGGATGCGAAGCTGGTGCTGGCAGATGCCGACAGAACGGCTCTTTTGCGAAAAGGTGGCTATTCCGGCGTCATAATCGAGGCGGAAAGTTTTCCAGAAAGCGGCGCTGCGCCTGCTGAGTTGCAACCGTCAAATGCCGACGATCCTTGCGCGATCCTGTTCACCAGCGGAACGACAGGCTTGATAAAAGGCGCTGTGCTGACCCACAAAAACCTGATCACCGGATTGCTGTCGATGCAGATGTCGGGTCTGATGGTGCTGCACAATATGGCGCGCGCAATGGATATGCCGATTGAAAAAATCATCGCCGGAATGCCGCAACAGGCGGTGCTGCAGATATACCCGCTATTTCATATTTCCGGTCTGGGGGCGGCCTTTCTGTCGCCGCTATTTGCCGGAACCAAGATTGTGGTCATGCGCCGATGGAATGCCGAAGAGGCGATGCAGATCATTCAACAAGAACAGATTACCCAGTTTACCGCCGTACCGACAATGCTGTGGGATATGGTTGGTGCGGCGAAACATAAGAATGCCGATCTGTCGTCTCTTCGCAATATCGGCACAGGCGGACAGGCACTGCCGGTAAATTTGTTAGATGAAGTGCGCGAAATTTGTCCCGGGGCCGTCATGGGCACGGGATATGGTATGACCGAATGTTCCGGCAGCGTTGCGATGGCGGTGGGTGAGGATTTTGTACGCAACCGCGCCTCGGCCGGCCGCGTTCTCGATCTGGTTGAAATGCGCATAGAAGGCGTGGACGGACAGATACTGGCGTCCGGTGCAACCGGTGAAATTGCTGTGCGCGGGCCAATGGTGATGAAGGAATATTGGAACCGCCCAAAGGAGACGGCGGCGGTGCTGGATAGCGACGGTTGGCTGAAATCCGGTGATATCGGATATGTCGATGAAGAAGGCTATGTCTTCATTGTCGACCGAAAGAAGGACATGGTGATTTCCGGCGGAGAGAATATCTATTGTGCCGAAGTTGAAGCAGTGATCAACGAAATGAAGGAAATAAACGAATGCGCCGCATTTGGAATTCCTGATGACCGAATGGGAGAGAAGCTGGTCGTCGTCGCAGTTGGCAAAGGAATCGACGAGCAAACGGTTATTAACTGCGTCGGTGGTCGTCTTGCGAAATATAAGGCGCCAACGCAGGTGCTGTTTTCAAACGCCCCATTGCCGCGCAATCCAATCGGAAAAATCGACAAGTTGAATTTGCGCGAACACTGGCCTGCACTTGTTGCAGAGCTGGCTTGATCCAGAATGAAAAAATGGACTCTCTGTCTATTGGCGCTCATTGTGATTGGCGCAGGCGCGGGCGTGTATTATGTGGAGACCAAGTATCTTGGTATTGGGTTGCCATGGAACAACTCCGTCGATCTCGCCGAAATGCCGAAATTGCCCGACCCAGTAGCTAAATTAACTGATGACAGTGAAGGCAGAATCTACTTCGAAACCAAAAGCCCTTATGATTTTTCACGTCTCCTGACGGGGTTCGATAAACTCCCATCCCATAGCGGCGTTGGGGAGTTATATTTGCCCAAGGGTGCAAGCGCAGAGAACCCGGCTCCTGCAATCATCATATTACATGGCAGCGGCGGTATCAGGCCGGAACGCGAAACCGAATATGCGAGAATATTCAACAAGATGGGTATCGCGGCATTTATACTCGATTATTATACGCCGCGCGGCGATGCGACCGAGAGCCATTATATTCGGAAAATATTGTCGGCGACGGAATCCGACATCATCGTTGATGCATTCTCCGCATTGAAACTATTGGGCACACATCCTGCCATCAATGCGGAAAAAATTGGTGTGACGGGTTATAGCTATGGCGGAATGGTCACGCGTTATGTCCTGGACCCGAGACTGAAAAATATTGTTGCACCCGGTGTTCCGCCTTTTGCATTGCATATGGATTTTTACGACCCTTGCCATCAAACGCTTGGAGAGGATGCAACCACCGGCGGCGCTTACCTCGCGATTTTTGGTGATGATGATAACAGCGTGGACCCAAAGGCCTGTGCCAAAGTCCAAAAAACACTAATTGCGAACGGCGTTTCGGTGGAAAGCCATATGTTGAAAGGTGCAGGTCACGCCTGGGAAACCAGCATTCCTCGTGCGATGGGGGATAGTCCTTATGTGCGTGGGTGTGAGTTTTCTTATGACCCAATCACCGGCGATCCGCTGGTCGATGGAAAGCCAGTGGCCAAATCAACCATCGATGCCACGCGCGGTGAACGGGCTTTCATACGGACCGCGATCAGCATTGAAACGCCGCATTGCATTGGCGAAGGATATATATTGGGCAACGATCCAAAAGCCGACAAGGAAGCCAAGGCTATCATGGTGAAGTTTCTGACAAAACACCAATTTGCAAAAGTCAAAAAGGACCGATGATGACCGCTGTTCAACCTAAAATGACGAACAAATGGCTCGTTCTTGTGCTGCTCCTCGGGATATCGGTGTTCAACTATGGAGACCGTTATCTCCTGACGGGATTGGTCGAACCCATAAAAGCAGAGTTCAACGTTTCCGACGGCTTTATGGGGTTGCTACTCGGACCTGCCTTTGCCGTACTCTATTCCTTATTGGCCGTTCCGATTGCCATATTTGCTGACCGGTTTTCACGGATCAATATCATATGCATAGGGTGCGTAATCTGGAGTATTTTTACGATCCTGTCCGGCTTTGCCGACAGCGCAAATACTCTTGGCCTGGCACGTATCGGTGTCGGTATTGGTGAAGCGGCTTTTCAGGCACCGGCATTCTCGTTGATCGCCGCCTTTTTCCCCGCACATCAACGCGGAAAAGCTTTCGCGGTGATGGCGCTATCCGTCTATTTGGGGCAAATACTCGGCTATTCTGCTGGACCAAAAATCGCGGAATATGATGATTGGCGACTGGCTTTCAAAGTTATGGGTGCCGGCGGTTTTGTCGTTGTGATCATGGCCTGGTTGTTCATTAAGGAGCCGGTCCGGGAGAAAGTAATTTCGGTTGGCGATTCAGGTCTGACGATGGCGCAGAAAGTCTCTGGTTTTCTCGGCGGTTTGTGGCAGGTTTTCGCCACTTTGGTTCGCGCGCCGAGTTACAGCTATATGGCGATCGGGATGGGATTGGGTGTCATGTCCGGGGTTGCTTTTGGCTTTTGGGGGCCGACACTGTTCGCGCGGTCCTATGAGATGAGTTTGACTGAGGCTGGCAGCGCCTTTGGCGCGGCGTTCACCATACCTGCCTTTGTCGGGGTTATAGGTTTCGGGGCACTGGTCGATACTCTTGTAAAGAAAGGCTATGGATATGCACTGACGCTTTCCGCGATAGCTCTGACATTGGCCACTTTGTCTATAATGGGCGCGATATGGGCCTCCGGCATTGATGATGCGCTTGTCTGGGCCATACCGGCTGGATTGCTGGGCGGCGGTTGGTCGGTCGGCCTCTATGCGAGTATTCAATATATATTGCCCGACAGAATGCGCGCGACAGGAACGGCCTTGGCCTTGTTGGTTATCAACATGATGGGCTTTGTTTTGGGCCCCTGGATAGCCGGTGAAGTCAGCGACTTGTTTGGCGCAGATGCCATGGGAATAAGGCAGGGATTGACCTATATCGTGCCTGTTGGTCTGGTGGGCGCTGTGCTTATTTGGTTAGGTGCACGGACGCTTGAGAGTGACCGTGCATTACTTTCCAAAGCCGACGACTAGCCGTCCGACGGGCTTTGCGGGTAAAGTACGTATCTATTTCCTGACTGGTCCATCGTGATTTTGGCAAGCAGAAAAATGGGGAAACGTTGCGCAAAGTGGGTGACATATTCAATTGATTGGTGCCAATTGCCCTAGCATGTGTGACAGGGCAACAGATTGATGTACCGTGCGAGCTTGGAATCTAAAGGAAATGCGGATGGGCGATGATTTTACAACTGATGATCTGGATATGGAGATTATTGGACAACTCCGGAAAAATGGACGGGCAACGAACCAGGAGATTGCCGATCGGCTCGATCTGACGGCTGCAACGGTGTCAACGCGGATCAAGCGCATGGAAAAAGCAAACAAGCTGCGCGTCATTGCCGTCTCTGACTTTGCCGCACATGGCTATAACGTAATGATAGAGTTGGCGATTGAAGTTGAAGGTCGTCCGTCATCGGAAGTTGCCCGCGAACTAGCAGAGTTTCCCGAAGTTTTTGCGGCGCATCTGGTCACTGGACGGTATGACATTGATATGTTGGTCGTGCTCCACGATTATGAAGAACTGGCAAATCTAATGCTCAACAAATTATCAACCGTAAAGGGGGTTCGTTCAATGGTGCCGGCCATCGCAATTGATGTCGTAAAATATGAGTTTGACGTCGCACCACTTAGCGCGCGGGGGGCTGTATGAGTGATCCACTGTTAGACGATCTTGACCATCAACTGATTGAGATATTGTCCAAAGACGCCCGAATTTCCAATCGCAAAATCGCTGCTGACCTTGGTGTAACCGAGGGCACCGTGCGCGGGCGAGTGAAGCGTCTTCAACAGGATGGTATGATTGCCTTTACTGCGATCACCAGTTTCGGGCTTGCTGATCAGACGCGTCTCGCATTTATTGGCGTGCAGGCGGACGTTGGTCAGGTAAAGGATATTGCCAATGAAATCGCGGACGTACCTTTGGTAAACGCCGCTATGATCACGATGGGGCGTTTTAACATATTGGCATTTTGTCTGTTTAACGAACTCGATAAATTGCACGAAATAGCCTCCGATCAGATATTGGCGATCAAGGGTGTCCATCATGTCGAGACGTCGATTGCGGTGAAAACTATAAAATATAATTCGCGTATCGTGCGGATTACGAAACCCGAAAATCCAGCCAAGAAAAAATAGCCGGATTCTCGAATATCGTAATTTGCGTGTCCATATTCACGAAAATTTGCTTAACCGCGAATAAGAACCTGTTCCTGTCTGTACGGCTAACCTAGTCCCGCATTTGTGTGCCGCCGTTGACGTGCCACACCTGTCCGTTGACAAATGCCCCATCATCGGAAGCGAGAAATGCAACGGCCGCTGCAATGTCATCGGGATGACCGAGGCGAGCCGATGGAGTTTGTTTTTGCATTCCTTCAACCTGTTCGTCGGACAGATGTTGCGCAACTGCTTCCGTCATAATCAGGCCCGGACAAATCACGTTGGAACGGATACCTTTTGGCCCCCATTTCCTGGCGACGTGACGGGCGAGGGGATGGATGGCATTCTTTGTCATTGGATAGGCAACCTGCCAGGCAGCACCGCCGGAGGCCGCACCCGAACTCACATAAATAAACGAACCGCCTCCACGTTCCAACATGGCTGGCAGAGCTGCTTGCGTCGCTAAAAAGTGGCTTTTGGTATTGATGGCGACCTGTCGGTCAAACACGTCTTCGGGGCAATTGAGAATATCGACATCCCCCTCCGTACCGCCAGCGAGATTGGAATGGAAAAAATCGAGCCCACCAAAATCTTTAACCGCCTGATCTACCAACGCCTGTTGTGATGCCGCCTTGGTGCCATCGAGATGAACACCAATAGCTTTGCCGCTACCTTGACTACCCGCTTTGGCAGCTTCTTTGGCCCAGTCCTCCTGAATATCGCCAACGATGACATGTGCTCCTTCTGCACAAAGTCGTTTGACGGTTGCTGCGCCAATTCCGCGCCCGCCGCCTGCAACAATTCCGACTTTTCCCTCTAGTCCGCGCATATTCTGTTCCTGTGTTTGAGTGTAAAATGGTTGGAGTGGTTTAATCCAGCGTCCCGTAGATCATCGTGCCATCTTTAACAGTCGCCACTATCTTGATATCAGCGATCTTTGTCGGTTCAACTGTCAACGGGTTGCTATCGAGCACCGCGAAGTCCGCTCGTTTGCCAATGGCGATGCTGCCTTTTTCATCGTCTTCATGAATTTGCCAGGCCGCGTTGATGGTCACCATCTTTAATGCATCATAGGGTGATACCCGTTCTAGTGGCCCTAATATATCGCCGGACTGGGTGCGCCGGTTTACGGCCGACCAGACCAAACGCATCATATCGGGCGGTGTCACTGGAGAATCATTGTGGATCGTTGGGCGCAGGCCAATGGCAAGCGCGGTTGCAAGCGGTGAAATAAAATCAGCACGCTTGTTTCCCAAAGCGACATCGCGG
>CALKXX010000091.1 GCA_938003725.1 uncultured Sphingomonadaceae bacterium
TTTGCCTATCTATCGTTGTTTACCTTTGCCATGTTGATGTTGGTGACGGCGGACAATCTGGTGCAAATGTTCTTTGGTTGGGAGGGAGTGGGCCTCGCATCTTATCTACTCATCGGATTCTGGTTCAAGAAACCGAGTGCCAATGCGGCGGCGATCAAGGCGTTTGTTGTAAACCGGGTTGGTGACCTTGGCTTCATGCTGGGTATATTTGGAACATTTTTGGTATTTGGCACCGTATCTATCCCCGAAATTCTCGAAGCAGCGCCGGGTATGGCCGGATCAACCATTACCTTTGCCGGAATGCGGCTTGATACGATGACCATCCTGTGCCTGCTTTTGTTCATTGGGGCGATGGGCAAGTCGGCCCAATTGGGATTGCACACATGGCTGCCCGATGCGATGGAAGGCCCAACGCCGGTTTCCGCGCTCATTCATGCCGCGACCATGGTGACCGCTGGCGTGTTCATGGTTTGCCGCCTGTCGCCGATGTTTGAAACCAGCGACGTTGCTCTAACCGTTGTAACGATTGTCGGGGCGTGCACGGCTATTTTTGCGGCAACAGTCGGACTGGTCCAGCACGACATTAAACGTGTGATCGCCTATTCAACTTGTTCACAGCTTGGTTATATGTTTTTCGCAGCGGGCGTTGGCGCCTATAACGTTGCGATGTTCCATCTGTTCACCCACGCATTCTTCAAGGCGTTGTTGTTCCTCGGTGCAGGCAGCGTCATCCACGCGATGCACCATGAACAGGACATGCGTTATTATGGCGGGTTGCGCAAAGAAATCCCGCTGACCTTCTGGGCGATGATGGCCGGTACATTGGCCATTACCGGCGTCGGTATTCTCGGTGTATTCGGGTTTGCCGGATTCTACTCGAAAGACATGATTATCGAGAGTGCTTTCGCAAGCGGAACAGAAGTCGGTCAATTTGCCTTCTTCATCGGCGTGCTCGCCGCGCTCCTTACCAGCTTCTACAGCTGGCGTCTGATGTTCCTGACCTTCTGGGGTAAACCGCGCTGGATTGAGTCCGAGCATATCCAGCATAGTGTTCACAAGACACCGGAAGAGACCGGCGAAGACAAGACCGGTGGCTATCATCCGCATGAAAGTCCGCTGACCATGCTTGTGCCGCTCGGCGTGCTCTCGGTTGGTGCAATATTCGCTGGTTTCTTCTTCTATTACCCGTTCACCGGTGTCAAAGAAGGAGCGGAATTCTGGGCGGGAAGTCTTGCATATAATGCGGAATTGATGGGCGCGGCGCGCGCGGTTCCACTTTGGGTGAAACTGGCATCAACAGTCGCGATGCTAGGCGGCTTATTCACCGCATATTTCATGTATTTCAAAGGAACGGATCGCCCGGCGCGCCTCGCGACGACGTTCCAACCGCTATACCAATTTTTCTTCCATAAATGGTATTTTGATGAGCTCTATAATCTGATCTTCATTCGCCCGGCCTTTTGGTTTGGACGTCTGTTCTGGAAAAAAGGTGACGAGGGAACGATCGACCGGTTTGGTCCCAATGGCGTCGCCGCTGTCATCGCAAGCGGATCGGGTGTGATGAAGCGTTTCCAGACCGGATACCTCTATAGCTATGCGCTGGTTATGTTGCTTGGTTTGGCGGCCGCAGCGACCTGGGTAATCGTGCGGGGGGTCAGTTAATGAACCAGCTTGATTTCCCGATCCTGTCTTTGATGATGGGGCTACCGATGCTGGCAGCTATCGTCTGTCTGTTCTTGAATGCCCATGCGGCGCGTTTGCTGGCTTTGGCCACGACATTGATATTGTTTGTGTTGGGTGTCCTTCTATGGGTGAACTACGATATCGGCGGGCCACAATGGCAATATGTCGAGCGTGCGGAGCTTTTCGGTAATTTCGCCTGGGCGCTGGGTATTGATGGCATTTCGATGATGCTGATCATGCTCACGGTGTTCCTGATGCCCATATGTATCGGAGCAAGCTGGGAAGCAATCCAGAAGCGCGTCGGTGAATATATGGCGGCCTTCCTGTTCATGGAAGTGCTGATGATTGGCGTCTTTGCGGCACAGGATATCTTTCTGTTCTACATCCTGTTCGAGGCAGGCTTGATCCCAATGTATCTGATCATCGGTATCTGGGGCGGCGCGGACCGCATTTACGCGAGTTACAAATTTTTCCTCTATACATTGCTTGGCTCGGTAGTGATGTTGATCGCAATGCTGTGGATGGTGCAGGATGCGGGAACCGCGGACATTCCAACGCTGCTGAACTATGATTTCGATCCATCGGCACAAACCTGGCTCTGGCTAGCTTTCTTTGCCAGCTTTGCGGTCAAGATGCCCATGTGGCCGGTGCACACATGGCTGCCCGATGCCCATGTGCAGGCACCAACGGCGGGTTCGGTTATCCTGGCCGGTGTGTTGTTGAAGATGGGTGGCTATGGCTTCTTGCGGTTTTCACTGCCCATGTTCCCGGAGGCTTCGGAACAATTTATTTGGTTGGTATTCGGCCTGTCGATGGTCGCGGTGGTCTACACATCGCTGGTCGCGCTGGTGCAACAAGATATGAAAAAGCTGATCGCCTATTCATCGGTGGCCCATATGGCGATTGTGACGCTGGGCCTGTTCGCCTTCAACCGTCAGGGTATTGAGGGTGCGATTATCGTTATGCTCAGCCATGGACTGGTTTCCGGAGCATTGTTCCTGTGCGTAGGTGTAATCTACGACCGGTTACATACACGCGAAATTGATCGC
>CALKXX010000092.1 GCA_938003725.1 uncultured Sphingomonadaceae bacterium
GTTATTGTAATCAAACCCCTTGGAAGGCTTGACTACTGCCACGGATGATGGCCCGATGCATTGGCTGAATATATCTGAATTTGACAATATCAGAGAAACGAAGCGCGCTTCGACCGGGCTTTTTTATCTTATCAATTTACCCTCAGAGAGAGATTCCCTCCTTTTTCGATATTGTGGTAAACTGAAAGAATGTATCGGACGGCATAAGTTACGATGAAAAGACAAATGGATATCAGCCACATGGGAGAGAGTCATCATGGAACATAACGCCAATTTTTCGGAACGCGTGCTTGTGCATAGCGATGAAGTTGAATGGCTGAATTCGCCCATGCCCGGCGTAGAGCGCAGGATGCTGGACCGCATTGGAGATGAAGTGGCGCGCGCAACGACTATTGTTCGTTATGCGCCCGGCAGTCACTTCTCACCTCATGTTCATACGGGCGGTGAGGAGTTTTTTGTCATGGATGGCGTGTTTCAGGACGAGCACGGGGATTTTCCTGCTGGCTGCTATGTCCGTAACCCGCCAACCAGCAGTCATACACCCGGGTCAGAGCCGGGTTGCACGATTCTGGTCAAGCTCTGGCAATATGATATGGCTGACCGCACAATGGTTATGATCGATACCAATAAAATGGGCAGCGTTCGCGATGCTGATCGCAAGGACATATCGGTTATGCCGCTGTTTCAGGATGACCGCGAAACGGTACAAATCGAAACTTGGGATCCTGGCGCACGGGTTGTTCTTGATGCGGCGGAAGGGGCAGAGATGTTTGTGCTGGACGGCAGTCTTGAGGAATCAGGAGACCTTCTGCGTAAACATTCATGGCTGCGGGTTCCGATTGGCGGGAAAATCGATGCCACCGCAGGGATGGATGGTGCCAAGATCTGGATGAAGACCCGGCATTTGCGGTTCATTGATCCACCGGTTACGACTTGACCCATATCGGAGAGCTCGCAAACCGTTCAATTTGCCTTTTGTTAAAATGCGAAAATGAACGGAAGATGGTTTCGTGCGCGCGCAAAACTCACCAAGTTCAGAGTTTTTAACAATGGAAAATACGGACATACTGATCGTCGGCGGTGGTTTGTCAGGATTGGCATTGGCGCTCCGCCTGGAGCATGCCGGTGTTTCCTATCTGCTGATTGAAGCGCGGGACAGGATGGGCGGAAGGATATATTCTCCGCAGCTTGATACCGCCAGCGCGACGGGCAATTTTGATATGGGGCCAGCTTGGTTCTGGAGAGGGCAGCCGCGCATAGAAGCCATGGTGAATAGATTCGGGCTTAAGATATTTGAACAATATGCCAGCGGCGATTTGATGTATCAGGATGCCCACGGTAATGTGCAGCGTGGCAGAGGATTTAATTCCATGGCCGGCTCGCTGCGACTGGAAGGAGGGATGGGATCACTAATCTCTGCGCTGGTTGATCTATTACCTGGAGAAAAATTACTTCTGGGTAACCGCCTGACAAAACTCCGCTGCGATGAAAGCATGATATCCGCAGAAGTCAACGGAAGTGCCAAGAAACTCAAATGCAAAAAGGTGGTGCTTGCACTGCCACCGCGTGTTGCTGCGGCGCACATCGATTATGAACCCGAACTATCAAATGCGGCCTTATCCGCCATGCAAAAAATACCCACCTGGATGGCCGGGCATGCCAAGTTTATGGCAATTTATGATCACCCGTTTTGGCGAGAAGCGGGGTTATCAGGTGATGCGGGCAGCCAATCTGGTCCGATGATGGAAATTCATGATGCTTCACCGGCTTCCGGTGGCCCCTACGCCTTGTTTGGGTTTATCGGGGAACCTGCTTTGGGGCGAAACGACCAGGTGGAAACTCTCAAGCAGCGGGCTTTGAATCAGCTTGGTCAGCTTTTTGGAAATCAGGCCCTAACGCCATCCAGAATTGTGCTGCAGGACTGGGCATTTGAGAACGAGACATCAGCACCGCTTGATCTGGAACCATTATTTCATCACCCGGATTATGGCTTGCCTTCTGCGCTTTCTGATTTGTGGGAGGGGCGGTTGCTGTTGGGATCGACGGAAACAGCGCGGCAGTTTGGCGGTTATTTGGAGGGCGCATTGGAAGCGGCTGATACTATCGCCCAGAAACTTCTCACTGCAGAACTGACTGACGATGATGGAGCGACTGATCATGCAGAAACATCTTGATAACGCTCTAAATTTTTCAAGGAAAAATTGTGGGGAAGGGCGCGTCGCCAATTATATTCCCGCCCTGGCGAAAATTGATCCACATAAGCTCGGAATGGCAGTTGCATTGACGGATGGCCGCTGTTTCATTGGCGGCGACGCCGACGAACCGTTTTCAATTCAATCCATTTCAAAAGTTTTTACGCTGGCATTGGCGTTGGAGCATTTGGATGATTTGCTTTGGCAAGCGGTCGGCCAGGAACCATCCGGCTCATCATTCAATTCCATTGTTCAATTGGAAACCGAAAATGGAAAGCCGCGCAATCCGCTAATTAACGCCGGCGCGATTGTAACGACGGATCGGTTGATTGGCGACCGCCCGGCCGAAAGCGTGATAGCAGAGATACTGTCCTTCGTTCGGGCAAGGGCAGGGGATGGCTCCGTGTTCATTGACGATTATGTCGCGCGCACAGAATCGGAATCCGGCGCCAGAAATCGAAGCTTGGCACATTTTATCGATGCATTCGGTAATCTCAAAAACCCTGTTGAGGCAGTGTTGAGGGTGTATTTTCATCAATGTGCGTTGGCAATGTCCTGCAAACAGCTTGCGCAAGCCGGTTTGTTCCTTGCGTTGGGAGAGAATATCAAAGAAAATGAAAAACGCGTGATCGCTCCCCAGCATTGTCGGCGCATTAACGCTCTGATGCTTGGATGTGGTCATTATGACAATTCTGGCGATTTTGCGTTTCGCGTGGGGCTTCCCGGCAAGAGCGGTGTTGGTGGCGGAATTCTTGCCATTTGCCCGGGGCGTGGGGCGATCGCAGTTTGGTCTCCGGGGTTGAATATGGCGGGCACTTCATTGGCGGGGTCTGCGGCAATGGAATATTTTACCCGTACCGTCGGCTGGTCGGTGTTTGGCTAAATCACCGTTTTCTTTACCGGCAAGGTAATGTTTTACGCGACGCGGTGTGTTTCAGGGCCCTGGCTAGTTTGATATTTCGGACATCTTCAGCGGTCAATTCGGCTGGTTCATTCGGCGCCTATCGGTTCATTATTGGTCGTGCGGAAATGTGCAGGCAAATGATTGACTTCGATTAAAAGATGTATATGATATATATCATATTAACGAAGAATCAGGATGATTTGGAATTCATTTGCCGTGGAACAAGAAATAGAAATCAGGGCTGAGCAAGCTGCGGTCCTGGTGAGTGAATCTTCTCATCCGATTCTCGCGATGATCCGTCAAATTGCCCGAATTCGACTGTTTACAACCTACGCCCAACGCGCATAGGCGTCGGGATGAGTGCATTGAAAGAGGGTTGATAACGCCAGCAATTTTCCAAAAAGCCGGCTGAAGAATTGAGAAATTACCACGAAAGAAAGACGTAATGACACACCCGCACAGTCTTGCCGCGAGGCGGGACAAGATTTCCAAAGCCCATGCCAGCGGATTGAATGAGGATATAATTTCCGATCTGGTGGAAGGTTTCTATGGAAAGGTTCGCCGCGATGACTTGCTCGGGCCGATATTTGACAAGCATGTAACCGACTGGGAGCCGCATTTGTCAAAAATGAAGAATTTTTGGGCTTCCATTGCGATTGAATCGGGTCGGTATAGTGGTAGCCCGATGCAAAAGCATATCGCTGTGGGTACGATAGACAAACATCACTTTGATCGCTGGCTACAATTATTCGAGGCAACTGTCGGTGAGATAGTGTCGACCAAAGAAGGACAGGAATTCCTGAAAATTCGGGCACGAAGAATTGCATCCAGTTTAATGATGGGGATATCCATCAATCGGGACGGACTGGTTGGCCTGAAGTCATAACAATGATAATTTTGTCTATATCTATTTTGCAGAATCGTAGTTATATTTTGTAAAAGTTTAGGCAGTGATTTTTGAGTGTTCAGCCGTTTTCACAGACACGAAGGACCAATAATGAGTTATCCGAAATATGACCTGACAACAGCCTATTCATCATCGCCTGAATTTAATGCAGAGACGTTACCAAAATCGCTTCAGGCTTCTCATAGCACAAAATCGGGAACCCATGCAGTGCTGGAGATTCAATCAGGGCAGCTGAAATATGTAGACGAGATCAACGGTGACGAGCGCGAAATGCAAGCCGGTGAACATCAATTGATCAAACCGGATGCCCCCCACCATGTTGAGTTAATGGGGGAAGCCCGTCTGCAAATATTCTTCTTTCATGAACCGCCTACCGCGCTATGACCTTGGTATAGCCTACCACCAAATTTTGGACAAAGACGCCGGACGTAATAAAGCCAGGTCAATCGACCCGGCTTTATTATTTGTTTCATTGTTTTGAAAGGTGGATTGCGGTCCGTCGCAATAGATCAGCTATTCTGCGAGAACGGCCTTGACGCTATCGTTGAGAACGACGACTGAAAGAGCAAGCAGCGCGATATCTTTCAGCAAAAATTGTCCGGGCAGTACCGATATTGCGAAACTGCCAACATCGTTCATAAACACGCCGGGCGTCGAAAAGAAAAAGGAAAAGGTAATTGCGAAGGTCGCTATCGCACCAATAGCACCGATCACGGCAATACGTGCAGAAACGATACGCAATGCCAAACAGGCTGCAATGGCTAGTTCAGCACAGCCAATCAATATCGCACTGCCTTCGGCCCCCAGAACAGGTCCGAGAAAACTAACGAACGGGCTGTTTGTGATCAAACCGCTAATAGCTTCGGCCTC